>NZ_JALLKV010000011.1:0-14210 GCF_023093815.1 Pseudomonas sp. PNPG3 | reverse complement strand
CGCTGTACCTGTGGGAGCGGCCGTGGCCGCGAACACCGGCGTAGCCGGTGCCATCCACCGCGTCGCTTGCTTCGCTGGCTTGCCCGCTACCATAGGGGTCGCAACAGGGCTCAACCGGCCGTAAGTTCCTCCACCAGCAACCGCGCCGCCGGCGATAGCGGCGCTGCCACCCGGTGCACGATCCCGAACGGCTCGCTCAGTGCCCGCAGCTTCACTGCCAGCGACACCAGCAACCCGCGCTGCTCGGCAAAGGCCGCCACGGCGCTGGGGATCACCGCCACCAGTGTCGGGTCGCCTTCCAGCAGCATGAAGGTGGCAAAGGTGGAGAAGGTTTCCAGCGGGTAGCGTGGCACCTCCACCCCCGCCTCGCTCAACTCACGCTCCAGCGCCTGGCGCATGGGCATGTTGGCCGGGTAGACAATCCAGCGGTACTGGCTCAGGTCACCAACTTCCAGCGTCGCCGCCCCGGCCAGCGGGTGCTGCGGGTGCGCGACCACCGCCAGCGGCTCCTGGGCCAGTTCGACAAAGGCGTAGTCCGCCGCATTGCGGCCCAGCCCTGGCCGGCAGATGGCCAGGTCCAGGCGCCCTTCATCAAGCTGGGCCAGCAGGTTGGCACTGGTGTTCTCGGCGATCTCCACCGCCAGTTGCGGCTGCTTGCGGCGCAACCGCCCGAGGGCACCGACCAGGGTCGGCATGGCACCCATGATGCTACCCACCGCCAGCCGCCCACCCTGGCCCTGGACGATGCCCAGCACCTCCTCGCGCAAATGCCCCAGGTCACTGTGAATCAACCGCGCATATCGCACCACGCAACGGCCCACGTCATTGGCCACCAGGCCGCTGGGCAGGCGCTGGAACAACGGCACACCCAGCACCTCCTCCACCTCGCGCAAGGCCTTGGTGGCCCCGGGCTGGGAAATCGCCATGGCCTCCGCCGCCTTGTGCAGGGAGCTGCAACGGTCCAGTTCGATGAGCAGGCGTAACTGACGCAGGCGCAGGCGGGAAAAAATGGAGTCCAGGGAGGGGATCATCGGGCAGGCTCGGCATGGGTCTTGTAATGCCGAGCACTATAGAGGGTTGTCAACGGGCGATTGTTGAGTTTGCGGCAAATGTCCTTTGCCCTGAAGACACGCCCGGCAAGCTCACGCCACGCGGCGACGCGACAGGCAGGCATACCCCAGGCCCAAAACGCTGGCCGCCAATACGCCCAGCAACATCATCAGCTCGCGGCTGTAGCGGACCACCCAGGCCGGAATACCGATGACCTCGCGGTAAACCTGTATGTCAGCGTTGCCATCGGCGTGACTGATGCTGACCCCGCCCTGGCGGATCTGCGAATAGTCTGCATCGAAATACACCCATACCTTGCATACGCCACCCGGCTCGATGGTGGGGATGTCCGCTTGCATGGTAGAGGTTTCCACGATGGTGTCATTGCCAGCTGCATCGCGCACCTGCACCAGGCCTTTCGCCGGCAGGCGGATTTTCACCTGGCGTACCTGCGCATCACCACGGTTGCGCAGCTCGATGAGCAGACCGGTACGGTGATCGACCAGCCCGGCCTCGAAGGGCTTGGCGAACAGCTGGGCATACGGCGCCTGGGCCATTTCGATCAGCCGCTCGACCTGATCGTGGCTCAGCCCGCCCTCGCTGATGGCATTGATACGCCCCTGCAACTGCTCGTACTTGAGCTGTTCGCTGGCTTTGGTGATGCGTTCGCTGAACTGGCTGGGATAGGTGAGATAGGCATAGGTCAGCGATGCCTCCAGGCGCGGGTTGCCCCTGAGCAACCCATAGGCGGCCAGCAGGACCATCAGGCCAAGCAGCACGGCTACGAGGAGTTTCCCCACCTTGTCCCAGCTCAATGCGAACTTCCTTCTGTCGTGATACAGAGATTCAAACTGACCAAGGGTGCCAAGTTCATGGTCCCCAGGCAAGCCTGACTAAGGCTCCTGCTCGCCTCCCCGAGCCTGGCGCAACTGCTGCAACTGGCCGTCGATCAGCGCCTTGGCCATGCCTGCCAGGTAGTACGTGGCCTGCATCATCGCCTTGCGGTCACCGGGCCGGTCGATGGCCTTGCGGGTGAGTTCGGTAATGCAGCCCATGATGCTCGAGGCCTCCATCAATGCCGTGCGCATCGGCAACTGCGCGTTCATCTGCACCAGTTCGGCACCGCCGTTGCCAAAACGACCCGCTGCACGCACGACATTGAGATTGCCGCCTTCTTTCGGAGTGTCTTTGTCCATGTCCATTTCCTCGGGTTACGAGGGTGCCGAGACTAGGGCGCTGCCTGCCCCGCCACAATAACCTTGGGGGTGGAAAGGCTTACTTTCGGAAATGGACTACAAGAACCCTACAAAGAGGACGCTCCGCCACCACGCTGGCTCTTGACCGCCAAGCGGCAGTGACGGACGATCAATCCCCCCTCACAAGGA
Source organism: Pseudomonas sp. PNPG3 (assembly GCF_023093815.1). NCBI lineage: Bacteria > Pseudomonadati > Pseudomonadota > Gammaproteobacteria > Pseudomonadales > Pseudomonadaceae > Pseudomonas > Pseudomonas sp. PNPG3. Next base: position 11,775 of record NZ_JALLKV010000011.1, on the reverse strand, counting down.
TGAACACCATGCTACGGATATTGGGCAGAGCCTCCTCCATCAATGTACGAAAAGTCCTGTGGGCATGCGCCGAGTTCGAGGTCGCGTTCGAGCGCGAAGACTGGGGGGCGGGCTTCAAGCCCACGGACAGCGCCGAATTCCTTGCGTTGAACCCGAACGCCATGATCCCGGTGATCCAGGATGGCGATTTCACCCTGTGGGAATCCAACAGCATCATCCGCTACCTGGCCACGCGCTATGGTGCCACCGCGTTCTACCCGGGCGAGGCCCAGGCGCGGGCCAGGATCGACCAGTGGATCGACTGGCAGGCCTCGGACCTCAACCGTTCCTGGAGCTACGCGTTCATGTCGCTGGTCAGGCACTCGCCCGCCCACCAGGACCCACAGGCCTTGGCCGCCGGCTGCGCGGACTGGGCGCGCTACATGCACATTCTCGACCGCCAGCTGGCAAGCACCGGTGCCTATGTGGCCGGCAGCCAGTTCACCCTGGCCGACATCCCCATTGGCCTGTCGGTCAACCGCTGGTTCGAAACGCCGTTAGAGCACCCGCACCTGCCGGCAGTGCGCGATTATTACGAGCGGCTGAGCGAGCGCCCGGCCTATCACCTGCATGGCCGTAACGGTACACCGTGATGGCAACAGATTGACGACCGGGGCAAGACCGTGGGGCTGCTTTGCAGCCCATCGCGACACAAGGCCGCTCCCACAAGTACTGCCAGCGCGTTCCCTGTGGGAGCGGCCTTGTGTCGCGAAAGGGGCGCAAAGCGCCCCCAGGATCTCAAGCCCTACACTGCTGCTCGATCCCCCAACGCCACCGCCCGCCCACGCCAGGCAAACATCAATACCATCACCAACCCAACCGCCGCCATCGCCGCCCCCGCCAGGGAAACCGCCGAATACCCAAGCCCCGCATTGATCACCGCCCCACCCAGCGCCGCACCAATCGCGTTACCCAGGTTGAACGCCCCGATATTCACCGCCGACGCCAGGTTGGGCGCATCCTTGGCCGCCTCCATCACCCGCATCTGCAGCGGCGGCACCAGGGCAAAGCTGGCAGCGCCCCATACCAGGATCGCCAGCGCAGTCGGCAGCGGCCAGTCCATCACCAGCGGGAACACCAGCAACACCGCAATCAGCACGGCCAGCGACAGCATCAGGGTACGGTCGATCGAGCGGTCCGCCGCCTTGCCACCCCACACGTTGCCCAAGGTCAGGCCGACACCGAACAACACCAGCATGGCCGTGACGAAGGTGGTGGACGCTGCCGCCTCGCTCTGCAGGATCGGCGCGATATAGGTGAATACCGTGAACATCGCACTGGAGCCCACCACGGTCAGCAGCAATGCCGCCAGCACCGGCCCGCGGCCCAGCACGCGGATTTCGGCCATGGCCCCACCAGCCTTGGGCGACGGCACATTAGGCAGTGCGTACCAAAGGGTGGTCATTGCCACCAGGCCGAGCCCGGCGATGCCCCAGAAGGCCGTGCGCCAGCCCAGCATTTCACCGAACCAGGTCGCCAGCGGCACACCGCCGATGGTGGCCAGGGTCAACCCCATGAACATGGCGGCCACGGCCCCGGCGCGCTTCTCGGGCGGCACCACGCTGGCCGCGACGATCGAGCCGATGCCGAAGAACGCACCGTGGTTCAGCGAGGTGACCACACGGGCGACCAGCAGGCTGGCATAGTCGCTGGCCAGGGCCGACATCAGGTTGCCGAGGGTGAAGATGGCCATCAACCCGATCAGCAGGTAACGCCGCGGGATCTTCACCGTGGCCAGGGTCATCAGCGGTGCACCGATAAGCACACCGATCGCATAGGCACTGACCAACAGCCCGGCTGCGGGGATGGAGACGCCCAGGTCGGTGGCGATGCTGGGTAACATGCCCATGGGGGCAAACTCGGTGACACCGATGCCGAAGGCACCGATGGCGAGCGCGACAAGAGGTGGATTGATACGCATGGCAAGCTCCTTATCTGTGCTGCAAATGCTACGATCCGAAGCTGAGCCGCACTAGACTGCATTTTTGCGAACCACCTTTGCTCAAGAGGCACAAATGGACTTCAGTGGAAGATCCGGAGAGATGGAAATCTTTGCCAAGGTGGCCCAGGAGGGCAGCCTGTCCGCCGCCGCCCGCGCGCTGGGCCTGACGCCGTCGGCGGTGAGCCGCATCCTCGCGCGGACCGAACAGCGCCTGGGCACCCGCCTGCTGCTGCGCACCACTCGGGCGATCACCCTCACGCCCGAGGGCGAAGCGTATCTGCGCGGTGCACGGCGGGTGCTGGCCGACATGCTCGAAGTGGAAGAGGCCATCACCGACCAGGGTGTGCCCCGCGGGCGCTTGCGGGTCAGCGCAGCGCTGGGCCATGGCCGGCTGACCGTGGTGCCGCTGCTGGCGGCGTTCAGCGCGCGCTACCCGCAGGTGCTGGTCGATCTTACCCTCAGCGACGAAGTGGCCGACATTCTCGGCGGCCAGGCCGATGTGGCGCTGCGCTTCGGCCACCTGCCAGACAGCTCGTTGAGCGCCCGTGCCATTGGCGAAACCGGCCAGGTGATCGTCGCCTCGCCCGAGTACCTGGCGCGCTGCGGTACGCCGCTTGTGCCAGAGGACCTGGCCCGGCACAACTGCCTGCGTTTCAACTTCCGCCGCGCCGCACCCGACTGGCCGTTCCGTCGCGACGGGCAGGCATTCTCGTTGAAGGTGACGGGCAATATCGAATGCAGCAGCGGCGAGGCCCTGGCGCAGTTGGCCAGGCTCGGCGCCGGCGTGGCGCGCATCGGTACCTTTACCGTGGCCGATGACCTGGCCAACGGGCAGCTGGTGCCGTTGCTGGAGGCGTACAACCCCGGTGATCGCGAGCCGATCCATGCGGTGTTCGTCGGCGGCCCGGCGATGCCGGCGCGGGTGCGGGTGTTCGTGGATTTTCTGGTAGAGCAACTGTCAGGCCGGAGCTGTCGCGCAGAGAACTGAATGCGCAAACGGTACGCGTACCCTGTGGGAGCGGCTTTAGCCGCGAAGAATCCAACACAGTGCCTGGCACCGGCTGCGCCGGTGTTCGCGGCTAAAGCCGCTCCCACAGGGGCCCTGCTAATTCAGTGAGTCCTGTGCAGTTCCATGAAAGCGGCATCCGCGAATCAGGCAGTACAATGCCGCATTCTTACGTTAGCCCCGCAAAGGACCGCCCATGCTTTACGTCGTCATGCTCGGAGGCCGCCACCCAGGCGCCAAGATCGAAGTTCACGATGTGGTGTTCGCCCTGGCCGACACCTTCGAACAGGCCTACCCGCAGTTGCGCCAAGCCTGGTTCGGCAGCCCGAAAGGTTTGCACATCGATTCATGGCTGGAAGTGCATGGTGTCGACGGCCAGCGCATCGAACTGCGCCCGCACGCCCCCGCCCCCGGTGCGCTGCGCCTGTACTTCATCAACCTCGGTGGTTATGAACGCGAAGTATTCGGCGAGGCCCACCGCTACCTGCTGGTCACCGCCCACAGCAAGACCGAGGCCAAGGCCCTGGGCAAGCAACGCATGCAGGCGGACTGGCTGAAGCCGCATACCGATGCCTTGCTGGATGTCGACGACTGCCTGGCGATCGACCAGGTGGCAGGGCAGTTCGTGCACCTGGTCGAAGGGGCGCATGAGCCGCTGATGGTGCGTAGTGACTACATCCTCATCTGATGCCGATAGCGCCTGTGGGTACTGAGGGCTTTCGTCACAGCGCACGGGTACACTTGCCTTCAGCTCACGCTCAGGAGTTGTTTCATGCCCTACCCCATCGAACAGAAACTGGTCATCGGCGTTGCTTCGAGTGCGCTGTTCGACCTCACCGTCTCGGACGACATCTACCAGACCGAGGGCGTCGAGGCTTACCGTCAGCACCAGCAGCAGAACCTGGACGAGCCCTTCCCCAAGGGCGTGGCGTTCCCGTTCATTCGCCGCTTCCTGAGCATCAACCAGGCCTTCCCCGAGCAGTTGCCGGTGGAGGTGGTGCTGCTGTCGCGCAATTCGCCGGAGACCGGCCTGCGGGTGTTTCGCTCGATCAACCACTACCAGCTGGACATCACCCGCGCGGCATTCATGTCGGGCCGCTCGCCCTACGAGTACATCCCGGCGTTCAATGCCTCGCTGTTCCTAAGTGCCAACGAGGAAGATGTACAGAAAGCCATCGACGCCAACTACCCCGCCGGGCGGGTGCTGCCGACACGCATCTACGATGACGAGATCGACACCGAATTGCGGGTGGCCTTCGACTTTGACGGGGTGATTGCCGATGACGAGGCCGAGCGCGTGTACAAGCGCGACGACAACCTGGACGAGTTTCAGGAGCATGAACGTGTGCGCAAGGGGATCCCGCATTCGCCGGGGCCCTTGGCGGACCTGTACCGCAAGCTTTCGCTGATTCGCATGCTCGAGGACCGCAAGTTGGCCGAAGACCCGGCGTACAAGCGCATCTTGCGGATCGCCATCGTGACGGCGCGCAATGCCCCTTCGCATGAGCGGGTGGTGACGACGCTGAAGGACTGGGGCGTATCGCCGGACGAGTGCTTCTTTCTAGGCGGGATGGAGAAACCCAGGGTGCTGTCGATACTGAAGCCACATGTGTTCTTTGATGACCAGCGCAGCCACCTGCAGTCACCGGCGGGGGACTTGCCGATGGTGCATGTGCCGTTCGGGGTGGCGAATCGCGAGCGCTCGGCGGCGGACTCTGCGCTCGACGTGCCAGCTCCCACTTCGAGAGCACCGGTTTGATCTGATGCGCAACCTGTGGGAGCGGGCACGCCCGCGAAGGGCCGCAAAGCGGCCCCAATCTGTTTAGCTGACAGGCACCAGGGCCTGCCAACACCGGCAGCACCAGCCCGCTTTACTCAGCTCGCCCAGCAGGACTGCCGAATGACGCTGCAGAAATTCCCAGGCCGGAATGCAGGCTCCTTGTCCGCGATCACATCCGCCTTCACGTTGCCAAACGTGGTCTGCGGCTTGTGCCGGATGCCGTCGTAAAACGCCTGGATGATCGCCTCCTTGAACCGCTCCCCACGCGGGTGCGCCTGGACCACGGCATCCCGCGCGGCAATCCCCAGCCCATCGTGGTGCAGCCCCAGCACATCCGTCTCTACCCCCGCCGTGACCAGGGCGATCAGCGGGTGCATGTGCTCTGGAATGCCCGGCGTGGTATGCAGCGCGATCGCCGTCCACACACGCTCGACATCGCGCTCGTCCACGCCGTGGCGCTGGAGGAAATCGCGCGCCGCATTGGCACCGTCCACCTCGAAGCGGCAGCAATCGCTGCTGTGCTGATGGGTCAGGCCCATGTCATGGAACATGCAGCCTGCGTACAACAGTTCACTGTCGTAACGCAGCCCCAGCCGCTGCCCGGCAAGGGCCGCGAAGTAGAACACCCGGCTGGAGTGGTGGAACAGCAAAGGGGAAGCCGTGTCACGGACGAGCTCGGTGATTTCCCGAGCCATGGCGCTGTCGGGCACCTGGATACCGGCGATGGATGAAGACATGGTCGCTCCTGGGTGGGTTGATGACGAGCCCAGTCTGCGGTCGTGGGCCAATGTCCTCAATTGACTTGTACAGCCAAATACTGCCATTGTCGGCGGATTACGGACTTGCGGCGCAACGCCCGGAGCCACCATGCCCTCTGCCCCCATCACGGTCGCCATACTGGCCATGCCCGGCGTACAACTGCTGGATGCCTGCGGCCCGCTCGATGTATTCGCAGAAGCCAACCGTCAGGCCGGCCGTGAAGCCTATCGCCTGCTGTTGCTGGCCTGCGAACCGGGGCCGCTGGTGAGCTCTTCCGGTACGCGCCTGGTCGCCGACGGCTGGATCGGCGAAGACCTGGAAGCCATCGACACCTTGCTGGTCGCCGGCACACCGCAGGCTGCCGAGCAATACCTGCGCCCCGGCATTCTCGACTGGCTGCGGCAACGCGCGGGCGCTTGCCGGCGTTACGGCTCGGTGTGCACGGGGGCGTTTGCCCTGGCGGCTGCCGGGTTGCTGGATGACCGGCGTGTGACCACCCATTGGGCCGTGGCGCAGCCGTTGGCCGAGCGTTATCCGCGGGTACAGGTGGATGCCGATGCCATTCAGGTGCATGACGGCAACCTGCGTACCGCTGCGGGGGTAACGGCCGGGCTGGACCTGGCACTGGCCCTGGTGGAAGAAGACCTGGGGCGGGATATTGCCAAGCAGGTTGCCGGGCATCTGGTGATGTACTTCAAGCGGCCTGGCGGGCAGCTGCAGTTCAGCCGGCAAGGTGGGACATCACCGGTCGGGCGTTCGGCATTGCAGGGGTTGCAGCGTTACGTGGCCGCCAACCCTGCACTGGACCACGGGGTTGCCAGCCTGGCTGCGCGGGTTGGGCTGAGCCCGAGGCATTTTGCACGGGTGTTTCAGAGTGATGTGGGCATGACCCCGGCCGCATGGGTGGAGCTGGCGCGGGTGAATGCTGCGCGGGCGCGGCTGGAGGCTGGGCGAGAGGCACCGAAGCAGGTGGCGGCGCTGTGCGGGTTTGCCAATGCAGATACGTTGCGGCGGGCGTTCGTGAAACATGTGGGGGTTACGCCGGCGGAGTATCGCAAGCGGTTTGGGCGGTCGGGATGAAATGAACCGTGTTATGTGCGCTCGCGCCGGGTACGCTTTAGCGTCCCGGCCGAGGCTGTGCGCTCCATCGCTAGGTCAGCTTAGCGAGGGCCACCGCCCTGATGGCCGCCAAAGCCACCGCCGCCACCGTGGCCACCGTGGCCACCACCATGACCACCGCCACCACCCGGCGGCATGAACATCCAGCAGCCTGACAAGGCCGATACCAGCGCCGCAACCAGGGCTGCGCGGAAAAGGTGTTTCGACTTCATTGGAACGCTCCACAAGGCTAGATCTGCTGCCTGCCATTACCAGGTTCGGCAGCGGGCGGATTCTAGAGTGACAGCGTGATGGCCTAGGGATACTTTGCATATCTTTACAGTCGTACTGGCAATCGGGGAGGACCGTTGCCTGTGATTGCGGCTTGCATGCCTGTAGAGCAGGCTAGCCCATCCGCCAATCATCGCCCGGCATGATACGCCGCATGAACTCATCGAAAAGCGGCACAGTGAACGCCGTATCACCGTGGTTCGGGCTGTAGATCATCCCTTTCTCGATCAATGCACTGCGCAGTGGTGCGAGCGTGGAAACCTTCCGCGCCAGGCTGGCCGCGATATCACCAGAACGATGAGGGCCGGCCCCCAGATCCGCCATGCCACGCAGGTACTTCTTTTCCGCAAGCGTAAGGCGGTCAAAGCGCACCCGGAAGAAGCTCTCATCCAGTGTGGCAATCGCCTGCTCTGAAGCGGTTTCGACATCAGCGCTGGTGATGGGGCTCTGCGAGGCTACATCCCATGAGTGCTTGCCCCACTCCTGACTTATACCAAGATTAGGAAAGTTATCGAATTTAGATAACTTCACTAATCTCTCTTGATTCGGCAGTGTCAGCAAGAGCGGGCCCCTGTGCGCAGCACTTTTCTTGAGACCCGCCGGTGTAACCGCTAGCACTTCCGGGCTATTGCCGGACACCTTTCACAACCAGAAGCGACAGTGAACCTTTGTGGCAGCAGTGGCTCAGTTGTGCAAAGCGCGCTTACCACTCCGACAAGGGATTGCCATGAGAGATGCCCCCTCCACCGCCCTTCCCCAGGTTCGCATCGAACGTGAACTGAGCCCGCGGGCGGTGCTCACCGGCGTAGTGCTGGGCATTCTGCTGACACCCTCGAATGTATACGCGGGCCTTCGGATCGGCTGGTCGTTCAACATGTCGATCATCGCCTTGCTGGTCGGCTTCACCCTGTGGCAGGGCCTGGCGGGGCGCAGCAAGGGCCGGCCCGCATGGACGTTGCACGAAAGCAACATCAACCAGACAGTGGCCTCGGCCGCCGCTTCCATCGTTTCTGGCGGGCTGGTCGCGCCGATCCCCGCCTATACCCTGCTCACCGGTCACCAGCTGGACCCGCTGCCGATGATGGCCTGGGTGTTCTCCGTGAGCTTCCTGGGCATCTGGATCGCCTGGTATCTGCGCCCCGCCCTGCTCGATGACCATGGCCTGAAGTTCCCTGAGGGCATGGCGACCCTGGAGACATTGCAGCAGATCTACCGCCACGGCCACGAAGCCATGATGCGGATAAAGGTGCTGTGCAGCGCCGCGTTGCTGTCAGGGCTGGTGAAGTGGATTGACGGGTTTGTCTGGACGATACCGCGCTGGGCACCCTCGCCTGTGCTCGAGCGCCTGACCTTCACGCTCGACCCTTCGCTGATGCTGGTCGGCTTCGGCGGCATCATCGGCATCCGCGTGGGCCTGACGCTGCTGTTCGGCGCCGCGCTGGCCTGGGGCGGGCTGGCACCGTGGCTGATCGACCATGCCCTGGTGGTATTGGCCCCGAACGCCAGCGGCCCACAGTTCGCCGCCCTGGTGGAATGGCTGTTGTGGCCGGGCGTCAGCCTGATGGTATGCGCAACCCTGACGTCATTGTCGGTCCGCCTGTTGCAAATGCCCCGGCAGAGGCCCACCGCCCCGCTGGCAAGTCGGGCAGCGCACACCCGTGGGCGGTTTCCCCTGGCACCTGCGTGCGGGCTGTTATTGTCCATTACGCTGGTGGTGGCGTTACAGGCGTTGCTGTTCGGCATCGACTGGTGGATGGCGCTGTTGAGCATTCCCTTGGCGATATGCCTTGCGGTGGTCGCCGCGCGCGTGGTCGGTGCCACCGGTATTGCGCCGATCGGCGCCATCGGCAAGCTGTCGCAGCTGAGCTTTGGCCTGGTCGCCCCGGGCCAGGTGGCCATCAACCTGATGAGCGCCAACACTGCCGGCGGCGCTGCCGGGCAAGCCACCGACCTGATGAACGACTTCAAGGTTGGCCAGGCGATCGGCGCGACGCCACACAAGCAACTGATTGCACAGTGCCTGGGCATCCTCATCGGCAGCGTGGTGGGCGTGCTGGTGTACCTGGTGCTGATTCCCGATCCGCAGACCCTGCTGCTTACCGAGCAATGGCCTGCACCGGCCGTGGCAACCTGGAAGGCCGTGGCCCAGACCCTGATGCAGGGGCTGGGGGCGCTGTCGCCGGAGCTGCGCTGCGCGATTGTGGCCGGCAGCGCGGCAGGCGTACTGCTGGGCACGCTGGACAGCCTGCTGCCGCAATGGGTGGCGCGTTGGCTGCCGAGTACCGGCGCACTGGGGCTGGCGTTCATACTGCCGGCATCGATCAGCATGATGATGGGGCTCGGCGCGGTGGTCACCTGGCTGGTCGGTTGCCGTTGGCCGAGCGTTACAGAGCGGTTTGCGATCACGGCCGCAGCGGGGCTGATTGCCGGGGAAAGCATTACCGGGGTGGCGGCATCGTTCTGGGAGATGGTGCGAATGCTGTAGCGGTTGGCATGGCGGGGCCATGCTGCACCGGCGCGCCATTTACAACGTTCTAACGCGCCCTTGAATGCGATGGGCTGTTGTCGAGCAGCCCATCGCGCGTTCACCCTTGACCCACACCCTCCCCCCGCCACATGCTCGATCGCTCCACCCACGCTCAAGGAACGATTGCATGAAGCTGGAAACCCTCGCTATCCACGCAGGCTTCAGCCCCGACCCGACCACCCGGGCAGTGGCCGTACCGATCTACCAGACCACTTCCTTCGCCTTCGACGACACCCAACACGGCGCCGACCTGTTCGACCTGAAGGTGGCCGGCAACATCTACTCGCGCATCATGAACCCCACCAACGACGTGCTCGAGCAGCGCATGGCCGCCCTGGAGGGCGGGGTTGGCGCGCTGGCGGTGGCCTCGGGCATGGCGGCCATCACCTACGCCATCCAGACCGTCGCCGAGGCCGGCGACAACATTGTCTCGGTGGCCAAGCTGTACGGCGGCACCTACAACCTGCTGGCCCACACCCTGCCACGCATGGGCATCCATACCCGCTTCGCCGCCCATGACGACATCGCCGCCCTCGAAGCGCTGATCGATTCGCGCACCAAGGCGGTGTTCTGCGAGTCCATCGGCAACCCTGCCGGCAATATCGTCGACATCGCCGCGCTGGCCGAGGCCGCCCACCGCCATGGTGTGCCGCTGATCGTCGACAACACCGTGGCCACCCCGGTGCTGTGCCGGCCGTTCGAGCACGGTGCCGATATCGTCGTGCACTCGCTGACCAAGTACATCGGCGGCCATGGCACCAGCATCGGCGGCATCGTCATCGACTCCGGCAAGTTCCCCTGGGCGGACAACAAGGAGCGCTTCGCCCTGCTCAACACCCCCGACCCGTCCTACCATGGTGTCACTTACACCGAAGCCTTCGGCCCCGCCGCCTTCATCGGCCGCTGCCGCGTGGTGCCATTGCGCAATACTGGCGCGGCGCTGTCGCCGTTCAACGCCTTCCTGATCCTGCAAGGCCTGGAAACCTTGGCATTGCGCATGGAACGCCACACCGAGAACGCGCTGAAGGTCGCCCGTTACCTGCAAGCCCACGAGCAGGTAGCGTGGGTGAAATATGCAGGGCTGCCTGACCACCCCGAGCATGAACTGGCCCAGCGCTACACCGGCGGCAAACCAGCGTCGATCCTGTCGTTCGGCATCAAGGGCGGCCAGGCGGCCGGTGCGCGCTTCATCGATGCGTTGCAGCTGGTGGTGCGCCTGGTGAACATCGGCGACGCCAAGTCGCTGGCCTGCCACCCCGCCTCTACCACCCACCGCCAGCTCAATGACGAGGAGCTGGAAAAGGCCGGCGTGCCACGGGACATGGTGCGCCTGTCGATCGGCATCGAGCACAGCGACGATATCATCGCCGACCTGGCCCAGGCGCTGGAGGCCAGCCGCGGTTGATTCATCTGCGCCCTACCCAATGCCTACGGCGGGCGCACCTTTCGCACATCTGGATAGCCCTGCGATGACCCTGTTCTACCTCAAGCTGATCGTCACCCCGCTCCTGATGTGGGCCATCTCCCTCGCCTCGCGTCGCTGGGGTGGCCTGCTCGGCGGGTTGCTGTCCGGCCTGCCGATCACTTCGGCCTTGGTAATGACCTTCCTGTGCCTGGAACAGGGCACGGCCTTTGCCTTGGGTGCGGTGCCCGGCGCGCTGGGCGGCCTGGCGGCGGTGCAGGCCACGTACACCTTCTACCTGTTCGCCACACGCAGGCTCGGCATCGGCTGGGCTGTATTGCTGGCGATGTTGTTCTATGGCGTCGCGGCCTACGCGTTTACACACGGGGGCAACCTGTACCTGTCGATTGCCGTGGCGCTGGTGCTGATCGGCGTGCTGATACGCGCCAGCGGCCGCGAGCCCAGGCCGGACACCCTGGTCCGGCCCCGGCATCGATTTTGGGAAATCCCTCTGCGCATGGTGTCTGCCACTTCGTTGCTGATGATCACCACAAGCCTGGCCAACTGGCTGGGCCCGGCGACCAGCGGGATGCTGGCGCCGATCCCGGTGATTGCCTGGCCGCTAGTGGTGTTCGCCCATGTGCAGACTGGCCGTGCAGGAATGGCGGCGATGGTGCGGGGCAATGCGATCGGGGCGGTGGGGGTGATTGCGTTTTATCTGGTATTGGCAGGGCTGCTCGATGCCTGGGGTGTCGCAATCGCCATCAGCCTGGCCATGCTTTGTGCCGTGGTCCTGACCGTGGGGCTGGCGGCTGCGTTGCGACGGGGGTGATACACCGGCGCGCATGCCAGGGGGCTGCTGCGCAGCCCATCGCAGGCAAGCTGTTCTGGTCAAGTATTTCCGGACACCGGTTACGGTGATCAAGCCGCC
>NZ_JALLKV010000119.1:0-1540 GCF_023093815.1 Pseudomonas sp. PNPG3 | reverse complement strand
CCATCGCCTTTGTGGGTCTGGCTCTTGATGGTCATGCGGGTCTTGTGTTCGGGCAGGTCATACGGCGGCAGTTGGTCGCCGCAATAGGTACGCCCGGTGATCATCGGCTGGTCGGGGTCGGCGTTGACGTACTGGATGATCACGTCCTGGCCGATGCGCGGGATAGCCATCGAACCCCAGCTACCGCCGGCCCAGCCTTGCGACACGCGCACCCAGCAGGAGCTGAACTCGTTGTTCTCGCTCTCCCGGTCCCAGGGGAAGCTCACCTTGACCCGGCCCCACTCGTCGCAGTAGATCTCTTCCCCGGGCGGCCCGACGACCGTGGCCATGTGCGGGCCGTCGATGCGTGGCTTGGGCAGTGGCGCCGGACGCCATTCGATCCGGCCGGGCACCAGCACGGCTTCCTGCGAGTAGCGCGTTCCTTGTTCGGCCCCGGCAGCTTCTTCCTGCAGGCTGGTGAACTGGCTGCCCTCGTGATGTACACGCATCACACGCCAATGGGCGTTGAGGTCTTTGCGCGGGTGTTCGATGAGGGTAAAGCTCAGCCCCGGTTGCAGGCGTACATCGTCACCCTCGACTTCGGCAATACGGGCGTCATGGCGCAGGGCCGTCAGGCGGGTAGTGGTAAAGGGTACACCGACCGCATCGCGCTTGTAGCGGCCGGGGTAGTCGAAGCGCTCATAGTCCCGGGACTGATGGGTGATGCTACTGTCACCTGCGCGGTGTTCCTGCCGGTACTGCGGGTTGGTGAAGGTGTAGTCCCGCTGCACCTGACGTGCAGTGCGCACCTGTTCGCTGTAACGCAGGCGGCGCAGACAAGGCCTGGCCTGGTCGCCACCGCTGTTGGCACGGTACAGCACCTGGTCGGGGCCGATGTCGTCTTCGTCGAAGAAGTCTTCATCCTCGTCGTCGGCCTTGAGCGCGCTTCGGCTGATCTGCCCCAGCGCCAGCAGTCGGTCGGTGATGACCAGCTGATGGTGTTTCGGTGTGTGCTCGAAGCGATAGACGAAACCCTCTTCCCCCGCCAGGCGGGCGATGAAGTCGAGGTCCGTTTCACCGGCCTGTACGCAGAACTCGCGCACCTGATGCTCGCCCATGCTGTTGATTTCGAAACGGGCAATGCCCTGGCGCCTGAGCATCAATTCGAGAATCTGCGGCACGGTCTTCTGCTGGAAGATGCGCCAGTTCGAACGCAAGCAGGCACGGGCCAGCACGGGCTCGACCAATGCGCGGTAACGGGTGCGATAGAACCCCGTCTCACCCTGGCTGAAACTGCTGACCAGGCCGTGCACATAGCGCAGGGGGCGCTCACCGCGCCAGATCGTGAACAGCACTGGTTGGTCGAGCAACTGGCCGAAGTCGACCTCGTCTTCAAAACTGATCAATTCCAGTTTCAGCTGGAACGGTGAGCTGATCATTTCGTCGAGTTCGAACGAAACCACCTCGAAGTCAATCTGGCCAGCCAGCGGCTGGAAGGTGAAGCGCAAGTCGGATTGGCTAGGCATGCGGATCCCCTTTGCTACTGCTGCAAAATGCCGTT
>NZ_JALLKV010000118.1:0-2057 GCF_023093815.1 Pseudomonas sp. PNPG3 | reverse complement strand
CGCTGCGCATTCGTGGCAATGCAGTGACGGTGCCTGTGTCGGTCACCAACAACACTACGGTGTATGGTTCCGGTATCGGTAACTGGATTGACTTGGCGGCAGTAGCAATGACTCTCGATACCGCTGGCTACATCCAAGCGATCTTTGGGTGCTACCAAGGTTTTGGCGGTGGCATCCGACAGTATCGATTCCGTCTTTGGGTAAACAGTACGTTGATCGCAGAAGGTGGCGGAGACTGGGCTGACGGCTTTCCGAGCTTGCAAGGTGCCGTTTATGCCGGTCCAGGACAGCATGTGGTCAGCGTGAGTTGGTGGGGCGAGAACTCTGGGGTATCCGTGTCGGGCATGAATATTTTTGCGATGGGGTCTAAGCGATGACTGAGTCTGTACATTTGGCGGCATTCAATGATCGCGGCGAAATTATCATTGCTGTTTCCGGCTCGCCTGACTCCGCTGAGCCTTCACTAAGGCTAAACACGCCCTTGCCTTACTTGGTATTGGATTCTCCGGCGGTTCCGGCATTGCAATATGTAGCCGGCAATCAATTGCTACCCAGGCCGGTAGGATCTGCGTTTTTGGAAGGCAATCTCTTAAAGGGGGTGCCCGCAGGGGCTGTAGTGAAAATCGAAGGAGTCTCTTATGAAGCGGACGGGACAGACATCGAGTTGGAGTTCTCTCACCTGGGGAGCTACACCATCATCATCAGCAAGTGGCCGTACCAAGACCAGGAGGTGACCGTTGAAAATACGGCATAAAAGTGACCACGGCCCGCGGCGTGCCGCTGAGTATCCGCCGATCGAGGAGCAGTTGGACATGCTCTGGCACGCCATGGACCGGGGCCTGATGCCCAAGGCTGAACCGTTCTACACGACCCTGCAGAGGGTCAAGCAGCAACACCCCAAAACCTGAACGCTTCACAGCACCCTATGCCCGCCATCGAGCGGGCTTCTTTTTATCTGGAGAAAACCCATGCCATTTGTCGCCATCAACCTGAGCAATGACTACGAAGTTGCCAACAAAATCCGTTACGCCACCCAGGAGGAGGCCGACGCCCGTGCCCGCGAGATCCTGACCCAGTTCCCGGCCGCCCAGGTCTGTGTTGCACAGGTGCTGAAGGACTACACCGCCACGGTAGCCATTACTGTCGCAGACCCGGCCGATCCGGTGCCTGAGCCTGAAGCGCCTGTCGCCTGACGCACCCCCTAATCAACCCACGCCCGCCTAGCGCGGGCTTCTTTTTGCCTGGAGAAAACCATGTCCCGAATTTCTGCCGCAGTTGCCGGCGGCGTAAACGTGATTGCCTTCCTGGACATGCTGGCCTGGTCTGAAGGCACTTCAACTATCAAGGCCAGTGACGACGGGTACAACGTCCTGGTGGGCGGCAAGCTGTTCAGCGACTACAGCAAGCACCCGAAGGTGAAGGTGTGGCTGCCGAAGTACAGCATCTACAGCTCCGCTGCCGGCCGGTACCAGTTCCTCGCCGGCACCTGGGACGCCATCGTGAAGAACTATGGGTTCAAGGGGCGTTTCATTCCCGAGGCCCAGGACCTGGCTGCAATCAAGTTGCTGACGGAGTGCGGCGCGCTGCCGCTCATCAAAGCCGGCCGGATTGCCGAAGCGATCGCCAAGGCTGCCCCGATCTGGGCCAGCCTGCCCGGTGCCGGCTATGGCCAACGCGAGCACAAACTGGCCGCGCTGCTGGGCATCTACGAGGCGGAGCGGGCGGCTGAGGCCAAGTCACAAGATCAGCTGCTTGCGATGTTCAGCGCCTGCGGCGGGGAGATGGTGGCGTGAACGAAAAACTGATGGTGCCAATACTAGTCGGAGTGTTGTTGGTGGCCCTTGGCGGCACCGGCGGTGTCTGGCTCGCTGCCGGTCACTACCGCCCGGTGCTGGACGAGGCCAATGGGGAAGTGGTCGCCTGCGTGGCCGCCCGAGACAACCTCACCGGCCTGGCGCAGGAGCAGGGCAAGGCCCTGGGCGACCTGACCCTGGCCGCGAAGGCCCGCCAGGCCGGGGCCGAAAAGGCAGTAGGCGAGGCTAAAGCCAGCGCAGATA
>NZ_JALLKV010000117.1:0-2057 GCF_023093815.1 Pseudomonas sp. PNPG3 | reverse complement strand
CGCTGCGCATTCGTGGCAATGCAGTGACGGTGCCTGTGTCGGTCACCAACAACACCACGATCTACGGTCGTGGTAGCGGTGTGTGGATTGACCTAGCGGCTGTTGCAATGACTCTCGATACCCCAGGAAGCATTCAGGCGATGTTTGGGTGCTATCAAGGTTTCGGCTCGGGAATCCGGCAGTATCGATTCCGGCTTTGGGTGAACAGCACGCTGATCGCAGAGGGCGGTGGTGACTGGGCAGACGGATTCCCGAACCTGCAAGGCGCTGTCTATGCCGGTGCCGGGCAGCATGTGATCAGCGTGAGCTGGTGGGGGGAGAACTCTGGGGTATCCGTGTCGGGCATGAATATCTTTGCAATGGGAGCTAAGCGATGACTGACGCTGTGCATTTGGCGGCATTCAACGATCGCGGCGAAATTCTCTTCACCGTGTCCGGGTCGCCTGACACCGTCGAGTTTTCTCTACGGCTGAACACGTCGCTGCCTTATCTGACTTTGAGTTCACCTGCGGTCCCGGCCCTGCAATACGTGGCCGGGGGCCAACTTCTGGCTAGGCCTGCAGGCTCCGCTTTTCTGGAGGGCACTCTGTTGAAAGGGGTGCCTGCCGGAGCTGCAGTGAAAATCGAGGGGCTCATCTACGAGGCAGACGGTAGTGACATTGAGCTGGAATTTGCTTACCCAGGGACTTACACAGTCACTGTGCAAGCCTGGCCAGCACTTGATCAGGATATTACCTATGAAAATCACCCATAAAAGCGATCCTCTCAAGCGTCGTGCGGAGGCGTATCCGGCTGTTGAGGAGCAACTGGACATGCTCTGGCACGCCATGGACCAGGGCCTGATGCCCAAGGCTGAACCGTTCTACACGACCCTGCAGAGGGTCAAACAGCAACACCCGAAAGCTTGAATGCTGCACACCAACCTATGCCCGCCTAGCGCGGGCTTCTTTTTGTCTGGAGAAAACCCATGCCTTATGTCGCCATCAACCTTAGCAACGACTACGAAGTCGCCAACAAAACCCGCTTTGCCACCCAGGAGGAAGCCGATGCGCGCGCTCGGGCGATCCTGGCCCAGTTCCCGGCCGCCCAGGTCTGTGTCGCCCAGGTGCTGAAGGACTACACCGCCACGGTAGCCATCACTGTCGCAGATCCGGCCGAGCTGGCGCCTGAGCCTGAAGCACCTGGCGCCTGACATTCCCCCGCAGTCAACCCACGCCCGCCTTGTGCGGGCTTCTTTTTGCCTAGAGAAAACCATGGCCCGAATTTCTGCCGCCGATGCCGGCGGCGTAAACGTGATTGCCTTCCTGGACATGCTGGCCTGGTCCGAGGGCACTTCGACTATCAAGGCCAGTGACGACGGGTACAACGTCCTGGTGGGCGGCAAGCTGTTCAGCGACTACAGCAAGCACCCGAAGGTGAAGGTGTGGCTGCCGAAGTACAGCATCTACAGCTCCGCTGCCGGCCGGTACCAGTTCCTCGCCGGCACCTGGGACGCCATCGTGAAGAACTATGGGTTCAAGGGGCGTTTCATTCCCGAGGCCCAGGACCTGGCTGCAATCAAGTTGCTGACGGAGTGCGGCGCGCTGCCGCTCATCAAAGCCGGCCGGATTGCCGAAGCGATCGCCAAGGCTGCCCCGATCTGGGCCAGCCTGCCCGGTGCCGGCTATGGCCAGCGCGAGCACAAACTGGCCGCGCTGCTGGGCATCTACGAAGCGGAGCGAGCGGCCGAGGCCAAGCCACAGGATCAGCTTCTGGCGATGTTCAGCGCCTGCGGCGGGGAGATGGCGGCGTGAACGAAAAACTGATGGTGCCGATACTGGCGGGAGTGTTGTTGGTGGCCCTTGGTGGCGTCGGCGGTGCCTGGCTCGCGGCTTGCCACTACCGCCCGCTGCTGGACGAGGCCAATGGGAAAGTGGTCGCCTGCGTGGCCGCCCGAGACAACCTCAGCGGCCTGGCGGGGGAGCAGGGCAAGGCTCTGGGCGACCTGATCCTGGCCGCGAACGCCCGCCAGGCCGGGGCCGAAAAGGCAGTAGGCGAGGCTAAAGCCAGCGCAGATA
>NZ_JALLKV010000116.1:0-2263 GCF_023093815.1 Pseudomonas sp. PNPG3 | reverse complement strand
ACGAGGCTCCCGCCTCAATCCAGTAACTGTGTTGCACTCAGCTCCTGCAACCGCCATAATAAAGCCGAAATGAACGAGGTTTGGACGTCTTGGCTCAATGCGGAAACCCTACCGGCTCGAGCTACCATCGGCGTGTCTGATTTGGGTGACAATATTCTCGTTGAAGTCGTTGTAACTGCAGCTAAGTGCCAATAATGAATTCCACCCCATTCTAACTGCAGCGCTTCGCACTGCCGTTGAGAGAGCAATCATGAGTTCGACCGATAAGCATGTTGGAGTCATCGGAGCGGGAGTCGTCGGTGTTTGCACTGCGTTGATGCTTCAGCGTCGTGGTTTCAAAGTCACGATAATTGATCCAGATCCGCCAGGTGAAGGCGCGTCGTTCGGTAACGCTGGCTGCTTCAATGGATCATCTGTTGTTCCCATGTCTATGCCCGGGATGATTAAAAATGTCCCAAGCTGGCTCCTAGATCCGATGGGCCCACTTGCCGTTCGTTTCAACTACTTGCCAAATATAACACCTTGGCTTGTCAGATTTCTGCTCGCGGGTAAGCGCGCTAAAGTTTGGGAACAGTCCCAGGCGCTTAGAAGCCTCATCGGTTCTACCGTTCCTTTGATTAAGTCGTTGGCGAAAGAGGCGGGTGCTGAGCATCTTCTGCGACACGAAGGGCACCTCTATGTGTATCGATCCGAATCGGCCTTTGTCAAAGATCGCGGTGGTTGGGAGCTCAGGAACGCCAACGGAATATCAACTCAGACTTTGAGTGCCGAAGAGCTACGTGAGTTTGATCCAAGCATTTCCAGCGCTTATACCAAAGGCGTCCTTATTGCGGAAAACTCGCACACGACAAATCCACATGAGCTAGTAACTTCAATTTTTCGAAAAGTTCTAGAAAATGGCGGTCAATTTCTGTCCGCTCGTGCGACTGGCTTTGCTCTAAACGGGGAACAGTTAATAGGAATTGAAACCACCTCTGGCGTGGTGTCAGTTGACGCTGCGGTAGTCGCAGCCGGTGCACACTCCAAACCGCTCACTGAAATCCTGGGGGATAACATTCCGCTTGATACTGAGCGCGGTTACCATCTTCTCATTCGTGATCCTCTTGTGGTGCCCAAAATACCTACCACGGACGCCGAGGGAAAATTCATTGCTACACCAATGGATACCGGTTTGCGGATCGGGGGAACTGTGGAGTTTGCAGGGCTGCAGGCCCCACCCAATTGGAAGCGTGCGGACGTGCTGTATATGCATGCGCGAAATCTTTTTCCAGGGCTTTCTTCGACTAGACCGGAAAAAAATATTACCAAGTGGATGGGGTTCCGTCCGAGCATCCCCGATTCATTACCGGTAATCGGTCATTCCCGACGTTGCCAAAATGTCATCTATGCGTTTGGCCATGGGCACTTAGGAATGACGGGAGCGCCGATGACAGCGATGTTGGTTTCTGACCTTGTGGCAGGCGAAAAGACAACAATTGATATCTCACCTTTCTCACCTGCTCGCTTCAATCTGTTTGGAAGGATTCAGTCCCACCAAATGTATTGAGTTCCTCGTCTGCTCCGAGTCGGTGAAAGGTTAACTGTTTACGAAACATGAGGCATTCATGACTGATATTACAATTGTTAATACGAATAGCGCGCCTCAGCCTTTGGGGCATTACAGTCAGGCGGTCAAGGGTGGGGGGTTAATTCATATATCTGGCCAACTCCCCATAAAAGTTGATGCCCAAGGTATCTATGAAGCAGCTCCTTTTGCGGAGCAGGTTGACCAAGTACTGGGCAATCTTCTTGCGATTCTAAATGCGGCAGGTGCTAGCCCAGATAATGTGCTGAAGGTAACGGCTTATATTGTTGGGGTGGATCAGTGGGGTGTTTTCAACGCTGCATTTTCGAGAGCGTTTGGAAGCGCGAAACCTGCCCGCTCTGTAGTGCCCGTTCCAGAATTACACCATGGCTTCCTCATCGAACTGGACGCCGTTGCAATTGATCCGTCAAACCATATTTACAAATAGTCAAAAGCGGTGGAAGAGATGATTATTCCGACGATTCAAGACATGCTTGAAGCACGGGAACGGATCGCCCCGTATGTGCATAAGACTCCAGTTCTCACATCACGCTTTATCAACGATCTGGTAGGCGCAGAGCTGTTTTTTAAGTGCGAGAATTTGCAAAAAGCGGGAGCCTTCAAAGCTCGCGGTGCCTCGAATGCAGGGCGGCCGCGAAAACTGAGTGCAACACCTGACCTTTCCGGTACCGTGCTGCC
>NZ_JALLKV010000115.1:0-2383 GCF_023093815.1 Pseudomonas sp. PNPG3 | reverse complement strand
GTAAGCGTCCGGCGAACTCACCTTCCGAACTCCAGCATTAAGGGCGATGGTGTCCGCGTATTTTTAAGCGGACGCGATCGCCCTTATCGCCAGGATTTCCATGCGCCAACGAAGCTCTTATCCGAAACCGTTCAAAGCCCAGGTCGTTCAGGAATGCCTGCAACCTGGGGCGACCGTATCCAGTGTCGCCATCAGCCACGGCATCAATGCCAATGTCATCCGCAAATGGCTGCCGCTTTATCGAGACCAGCCCGCAACGGCTTCACTACCGGCATTCGTCCCACTAAAAGCCGCGCCTAAACGGCCATCCGAAACGTCAGCGACCATTGAGTTATCCATGGCCGGACAAGTGATTACAGTGAAATGGCCAGTCTCGGATCCTGAAGGCTGCGCGCAATTTATCCGGGCTGTCGCTCGATGATCCGCATCGATGCAATCTGGCTGGCCACCGAGCCGATGGACATGCGCGCTGGCACCGAAACGGCATTGGCCCGGGTGATCGCGGTGTTCGGTGCGGCGAAGCCGCACTGCGCTTATCTCTTCGCCAATCGCCGGGCCAACCGGATGAAAGTGCTGGTGCACGATGGCGTGGGCGTTTGGCTTGCCGCGCGACGACTGAATCAAGGCAAGTTTCACTGGCCTGGTATTCGCCATGGCAGCGAGGTCGAACTCGACAGCGAACAACTCCAGGCTTTGGTGCTGGGTCTGCCGTGGCAGCGCGTCGGCGCAGGCGGTGTGATCAGCATGCTGTAACCGCCGACCATTTGGCCGGTCTGCTTGTCGTCGTTCTGCGCCTGCTCTGGCACAATCGGCGGCATGACTTTCTCGCCCAATCTCGACCAGATGACTCCGGAGCAGCTTCGTGCCTTGGCGGCACAGGCGTTGCAGTTGCAGTCCCAGGTCGAGGCGATGAGCCGGAAGATCCAGAACGACGAAATCCTCATCGAACAGTTCAAGTTCGAAATCGCCCTGCTCAAACGCCACAAGTTTGCCAAGCGCAGCGAGCAAATCAGCCCGGCGCAAAGCAGCTTGCTGGATGACCTGCTCGATACAGACCTTGAAGCGATCGAGGCTGAGCTGAAACAGCTTCTTCCCGCTTCGTCACAGGCCGAGCCACGGCAATCGCCCAAACGTGCGCCATTGCCGCCGCAGTTTCCGCGCACCGTGATTCGTCACGAACCAGAAAGCACCCAGTGCGCCTGTGGCTGCCAACTTCAGCGCATCGGCGAAGATGTCAGCGAAAAGCTGGATTACACGCCAGGCGTGTTCACGGTCGAGCAACATGTGCGTGGCAAATGGGCCTGCCGTCAGTGCGAAACTCTGACTCAAGCACCGGTGCCGGCGCAGGTTATCGACAAAGGTATCCCGACCGCAGGCTTGCTGGCCCACGTCATGGTGGCCAAGTTTGCCGATCACTTGCCGCTGTACCGGCAGGAGAAAATCTTTGGCCGCGCCGGGCTGGCAATTGCGCGCTCGACCTTGGCTCAGTGGGTCGGACAAACCGGCGTGCGGCTCCAGCCGCTGGTTGATGCACTGCGTGAAGCGGTGTTGAACCAAGGCGTGATTCACGCCGATGAAACACCGGTGCAAATGCTTGCACCGGGCGAGAAAAAAACTCACCGGGCCTATGTCTGGGCCTACAGCACGACGCCGTTTTCGGCGCTCAAAGCCGTGGTATACGACTTCAGTCCAAGCCGTGCGGGCGAACATGCGCGCAATTTCCTGGGCGACTGGAACGGCAAGTTGGTCTGCGATGACTTCGCGGGCTACAAAGCCGGTTTTGAGCAGGGCATCACTGAAATCGGCTGCATGGCCCACGCCCGCCGCAAGTTTTTCGATCTGCATGTGGCGAACAAAAGTCAGCTGGCCGAACAGGCGCTGCACTCGATTGGCGGTTTGTACGAGGTTGAACGCCAGGCTCGGGATATGAGCAACGAAGACCGCTGGCGAATACGTCAGGAAATGGCGGTACCGATCAGCAAAACACTGCATGAGTGGATGTTGGCCCAGCGCGATCTGGTGCCCAACGGATCAGCCACGGCCAAAGCCCTCGATTACAGCCTGAAACGCTGGGTAGCGCTGACGCGCTACCTGGACGATGGGGCTGTGCCCATCGACAACAACCAGGTCGAGAATCAGATACGGCCATGGGCACTCGGTCGCTCGAACTGGTTATTTGCCGGATCACTGCGCAGTGGCAAACGGGCTGCTGCAATCATGGGTCTGATCCAATCAGCGCGCATGAATGGGCATGATCCGTATGCCTATCTCAAAGATGTGCTGACACGGTTGCCGACACAGCGGGCCAGTGAGATTGGGCAGTTGCTACCGCATCAGTGGGTACCGGCCTGACTTACGCAAGGTGAGTTGAGCGGACGCTTAC
>NZ_JALLKV010000114.1:0-2668 GCF_023093815.1 Pseudomonas sp. PNPG3 | reverse complement strand
GTAACTGCTCCATTAACCCAACATTCAAATCGTTTAGCTAATCCCGGATGCTGTGCTCCCGATTTCTTGCTGGCGCCCATCCGCCATGATGCGACCTCGATGCAAAATTCAAAAATCTCTAGCCCAAACCGTCGACTTCTGAAAATCCATCGACGGCCTACCTGCTCTGGTCAAGTCGGACATCAATCTCGCGGTATTTGACCCGTGCTTTTCGTCGATAACCTTCCCCAACTGAGGATGAAACCTGCGCAGCATTACTGTCAGTCGATCCTCCATGCCAAGGTTTTCTACCCGTAACTCACCAGGGGCCAGAGGCTGCTAGGCGCGGAACCCAAATTTTGCACCATTGAATAGCCATTACCTGGCGATTCTGTGCCACTGAAATGGCCTGGCCTTGGCATTCTTATACCGACTGAATGGAATCGGACTATTTAGCACCATTTCTGTGCCACAGAATTGCCATTTAATGCCACGGAAATGCAGGATTCTGTTCTTTCTGTCCTCATTTGAGCCCCTTTGGTCCTGTACCGGGGGTAGGACTTTTTTTGTATCGGGCTCAGGACTTTCTAGTTTTCCAGGGGAGGCAGCCCCAAAAAATGTCCCGAGTCTATTACGTGTTTGGCGTATTTGGCGGTACAACAAAGGACATCCCAAGAGAGCCTCGGCATGACCCACCCTGGGATAGGTTCAGGCTTGACGTGGTAACTCTCGCGAGCAGTTCCACGGCAGCAGCGCTTCATAGTCCGCCACCGACTGCGCATGCGGCAGTCGCTCCAGCACGTGGCGCAGCCACGCATAGGGCTCCTGACTGTTGGCTTTGGCGGTCTCGACTAGGCTATAGATTTGAGCGCTGGCAACGGCGCCCTTGGGCGTGTCGCTAAACAGCCAGGCCTTGCGCCCAATGACAAAAGGCCTTATCGCTCTTTCTGCCGGATTGTTGTCGATCGGCAGGTGACCCGCCTCGACATAACGTTTGAGTTTGTTCCAGTTGCTGGCCAGATAACCGACGGCTTTGCCCAGTGCGTTTTGCGCGGTCACTTGCGGCTGGGTTTTCTCCAGCCAGCCGTGCAGTTGCGCAAGGATCGGCAGGCTGTCTTGCTGACGACCTTGGTGGCGCTGCTCGTCGCTGGCGTCTTTCAGGTCACGCTCGATTCCGTACAACTTGTTGATCAAGTTCAGCGCGATATCGGCCCGCCCAGTCTTGCCTTTCGGTTGCACTTTCTGCGCTTCAACAAACTTGCGTCGAGCATGCGCCCAGCAGCCCATACGCTCGATACCTGGTTGTACGGCCACGGCGTTGTAACCGGCGTAATCGTCGGTCATCAAATAGCCGCAATAACTTTCCAGCAGACGCGAAGGCACTTCCTGCGCACGGCTGGTCGAGTAGTCGAACAGGATCACTGGTTTGCCGGGTGGGCCGCCGGTTTGCACCCACATCCAGGATTGGCTGGTCGCCTCTCGATCCGGTTCTTTCAGCACCTGCACGCGGGTTTCGTCGCAGTGGATCACGCGACTTTCCAGTAGCCGATCACGCATCAGATTGAGCAGCGGTTGCAGATGTTCGCCGCACTGGATCACCCAGCGGGCCAGGGTTTGACGCGAGATGTCGATACCATGACGGCTCAGCACTTTTTCGAAGCGGTGCAGTGGCAGGCCATCAACGTATTTGGTGGTCAGCAGCATCGCTAAAACACTGGGGCTGGCCATACTCTTTTCGATCAGCTGCGCCGGCTTGTCGGCGGTGACCGGGGCGGTTTCACAACCGCGGCAACCGTAAACCTTGCGAATGTGTTTGATCACGCGGATCTGCATCGGCACGATTTCGAGCTGCTCGCTGACTTCTTCACCGATGGTGTGTTTGCGGCAGCCACAGGTGCAGGTCAGTTCGTGCTCGGGGAGTTCGTGGATAACTTCGATGCGTGGCAAATCCGCAGGCAGCGGCTTGCGTTTACCACGGCGCTTAGTCGGCGCGACGGCTTCTTCATCAACGTCTTCGGCAACAGGTTCAGCGACGCTTTCGGCTTCGTTGAACAATACTAATTGCGGTGTTGCCGGATCAGTCGTTTGTTCTGACTTGCGACCAAACAAGCGCTGGCGCAGCAGCGCATTCTGCTCTTCAAGATGAACGACCTTGGACTGCATCTGAGCAATTAATTGCTTGAGCACAGCCGGGTCATCGGGAAGGGTGTCGGGCATGGAAATCATGCCACGGATTATACCCAATCAAGCCACGAATCGCGGGGTCAAAACCTGATGTGGACGGTTGCGCCACAGATCAAAGCCGTCGAGTAGCCAGTTCAGCTCCTGAACCGTCAGCACGATGGCGTCGTCGGTGATATCGGGAGATGTTTTAAAACGTTCGGATTCGAGGCGCTTGAGCCAAAGGCAGAAGCCGTTGCGCTCCCAATAAAGGATTTTCACTCGATTACGGGGCCGATTAAGAAAAACGAACAGCACAGGGTCGAACACGGCCACCTTGATATCTAGTTCGACCAGGGCGGCCAGACCGTCGATGGATTTTCGGAAGTCCACCGGTTTGGGGTAAAGGTATACCTTTTCGACTTTGGTGTCGGGTCGCATCATGACGTGCTGGCTCCAGAGAGAAATCGGGAGCACAGCTTCAGGGATCAACTGTCGGCTTTGAATGTGGTGTTCATGGATCCCTTAC
>NZ_JALLKV010000113.1:0-2982 GCF_023093815.1 Pseudomonas sp. PNPG3 | reverse complement strand
CCCATGTGAGAGTAGGTCATCGTCAAGATTCATTTCGCAAAACCCCTATCTGCACGTGCAGGTAGGGGGTTTGTCTTTAAGTAGGAACTACAGAGATTCGCAGGTACGTCCGAGGGACGGGCCAGCACACAGAATTTCTTGACGACCATAGAGCATTGGAACCACCTGATCCCATCCCGAACTCAGTAGTGAAACGATGCATCGCCGATGGTAGTGTGGGGTTTCCCCATGTGAGAGTAGGTCATCGTCAAGATTCAAATCCAAAGCCCCTGTCTGCGATGCAGACAGGGGCTTTGTCTTTCAGGCCCAAAAAACCCAGGGCTTGTGTGCGTCGCAATCAGGTCAGAACTGATAGCTGACCGTGGCACTGACATTGCGCTCTTCACCCATGTAGCAGTAGTTCAAGCTGGCACACGAAGTGATGTAGCTTTCATTGGTAAGGTTGTTGGCGTTCAAGCGCACATCCATCCCCCGCAGCCCGACCTTGCCCAGGTCATAGCCGATTGAGGCGTCGAACAGGGTATAGGAGGGCACCTTCATACTGTTTTCCGCATCCACCCAGCTGTACCCCACATACCGCACCCCACCACCCAAGCGCAGGCCATCCAGGGCCCCCTGGTGGAAGTTGTAGTCAGCCCAAAGCGAGAACATCTGTTTCGGTGCCTGGGTTGGCGAATTGCCCTTGTTATCCAGGTTGCCGGACACCAGGCTGGGCATCGACTTTGCGTACTCGATATCGGTAAAGGTATAGCCGCCCAGCAGCTTCAAGCTGTCGGTCAGTTGCACATGGGCCTCCAGTTCAAGCCCTTGTGAGCGAACTTGCCCTACAGGGCGATAGAAGTCCTCGTCAGGCTGCTTCGAGGCCAGGTTCTCTTGCTCGATGCGGAACACCGATGCGGTGAACAGATTGTCGCTACCCGGCGGCTGATACTTGATACCAGCCTCCCATTGAGTGCCCTCGGTCGGTGCCAGAGGGCGGCCTTGCTGATCGGACACGGTATTGGGGTTGAACGACTCCGAGTAGCTGACATAGGGCGCAATGCCATTCTCGAACAGGTAGAGCACCCCTGCGCGAGTAGTGAATCTGGAGCGCTGGTCACTGACTTTGGTGTTGCTGTCGCGATTCTCCTCGGACACCTTTACCCAGTCCTGGCGCAGTCCCAACGAGAAGCGCCATTGGTCCAGCTCCACCAGGTCCTGCAGGTAAACGCCCGTTTGTTGCAGGCGCCGCTGGTAACGGTTCTCGCCCAGCACCTGAAGGTTGCCGTTGCCGTACTGCGGGTTGCCGGCGTCCAGCGGATCGACTGTGCCATAACGCCAGGCTACGTCGGCCTTGCGTCGCTGGTAGTCGGCGCCCAGCAGCAGGGTGTGTTTGGCGGCCCCGGTAAAGAATTCCGCCTGCAGCATGTTATCGATGATGTACGAATGCAGGCGTTCGTCGCCGCCGGTATAGGCGCGGTTGAGGATATTGCTGTCGGCACCCGCCCAACCGGCGGAATACACCTGATCCATCGACACGTCGGAATCCTGGTAACGGAAGTTCTGGCGTGCTGTGAACACATCGTTGAAGCGATGCTCGAACTGGTAGCTGAAGGACTGTTGGGTACGCTCGTAGTTGTCGATACCCGGCTCGCCTTCGAAGAAGTGGTCAGACAGGCGCAATCCGTTGCGCTTGTGCAGCATGCCATCTGCGGGGTTGCCGCCGTGATAGCCGCCGTTGGGGTCGTGTTGCAGGTAGGCCTGCAGGGTGAGCGAAGTGTCTTCGCTGAAGTCGATGCTGACGGCCGGCGCGATGGCGTAGCGTTCTTCCTTGTTGTGGTCGAACTGCGTATCGGAAGCATCCGCCAGGCCTGTCAGGCGATAAGCGATACGCTTGTGGTCATCCACGGGGCCGCTGAAATCGAAACCCATGCCACGCTGGCCTTGGGTACCGAGGGTGGCCTGGACTTGATGGTAGGGGGTGAACAGCGGCTTCTTGGTGGTCAGTGCCACCAGGCCTCCTGGCGAGCTACGGCCATACAGTACTGAAGACGGTCCCTTGAGAATATCGATGCGCTCAAGGAAGTATGGGTCCACCTGCATGGTGCTGTAGGTCCCGTTGTCTCCCATCGACTTGAGCCCGTCCACGTAGATGTTGTCTACCGAGCCGTCGTTGAAGCCTCGCATGGCTACATAATCATAACGGTGGGTCGCCCCATAGGGGTTGGTCAGTACCCCAGGTGTGTAGCGCATGGCTTGGGCAACGGTTTGTGAGCCTTGGTCGTCCATCTGCTGACGGGTAACCACCGAGACCGATTGTGATGTTTCTACCAGCGGCATGCTGGTCTTGGTCGCCACCTGGCTGTGGGTAGCGTTGTAACCCTCCATGCTGCCCAATGCATTGCCAAGGGTGAAGCTACGGACATCGGTGTCTGGCAATGACAATGCAGCGCCTTGGGGTTGTACCTGCAGCACGTAGCTGCGGACGTTCTGGTTGACGGCTTCCAGGCCGCTGCCATTTAGCAACTGGCGCAGTGCCTGATCGGTAGAGTACTGCCCCTGCAGGCCGTTCGACTGCAAGCCTTGGGTGAGCTGGGGTGTGCTCGACAGGGTGATGCCAGCCTGGCGGGCGAACTCGTTGAGCACATCATCCAACTGACCTGCCGGGATCGCATAGCGGTGGCCCACCTGGGCCGTTTCAGCTGCTATGGAAAGTTGTGTTACGGCTGTCAGGCCCAAGACGGTGCCAAACAGGGCAGCCCGGACTGCTTTGCGTAAAAGCACTGAGTGCAAGACAGGTCGAAAATCATTCGCATTGAATGTGGGCATATGCACGGGAGCGGTAGGCATGTGGGGTCCGTTGAAGTGAGAGAGCAGGAGGTGTCGCTTACTGTCCTAGCCGGACCGACATTCAATACCCGTCAAAAAAGTTATTGGGGCCGCTACGCGCCCCATCGCCGGCAAGCCAGCTTGTGTCTTCAAGGTCTCTTAAACTCGAAAGGG
>NZ_JALLKV010000112.1:0-3255 GCF_023093815.1 Pseudomonas sp. PNPG3 | reverse complement strand
ATTTAGTCCCACCACCCCTTCAAGTCTAACCATACAAGCGGGCATGCCCGCGAAGGGGCCAGCACAACTCTCAATGGTTGACGGTATGCGCCAGCATCACCGACAACTGGCACAGCGGCCGCCCACTCTCCGCATGCCACTGGTTGAACGCCTGCTGCACCAAGGCCAGGTCCCGCTGGCTGGTCGGCGGCTTGTCGACCACCTTCTGCGCAATCAACGCCGCAGCCATGTCATCGGTAGGGATGAACGTGTCCTTGCCAACCATTCGCAGGAAGCGCGGTGCCGACAACCCGCCCAGCTGGTTGCCTTGCTTGGCCAGGTATTTCCACAAACCGACGATGTCGGTCACCGGCCAGTCGGCGATGAAGGCACCGAAACTGCCCTTCTCCTTGACCACGTCAAGAACCATCTGCGCATTGCGCGGCACGCTCTTGAGCTTGCCCAGGTGGCGGATGATGCGCTCGTCGTGCATCAGCCGCTCGAGGTGCTCGGCGCCCATCAATACCACCTTCTCCGGGTCGAAGCCGAAGAACACCTGCTCGAACGCCGGCCACTTGGCATCCACCAGGCTGTGCTTGAGCCCGGCGCGGAACACGCGCAGGGCCAAGGTCGAAAGGTAGCGGTCGTCGCTGATATCACGCAGTTGCGCCGGTGTGCGCGGCTGCGGCAGGAAGGCCTCCAGGGCCTGGGCCGAGCCGAAGCGGTTCAGGCAGTACTCGTGCAACCACTGGTAATCGCGCATGGGCTCAGATGTTCAGCACGTCAAGGAAACGTGGGGTGGCATTCTCGTCGATCTTCAGGCTGGTGAAGTCGAACAGGTTGCGGTCGGCCAACTGCGACGGTGCCACGTTCTGCAGGGCACGGAAGATGCTCTCGGTACGCCCCGGGTGCTTGCGCTCCCACTCCACCAGCATGTCCTTGACCACCTGGCGCTGCAGGTTTTCCTGCGAACCGCACAGGTTGCACGGGATGATCGGGAATTCCTTCATGTCCGAGTAGGCCTGGATATCCTTCTCGCTGCAGTAGGCCAGCGGGCGGATCACCACATTGCGGCCATCGTCGGCGCGCAGCTTCGGCGGCATACCCTTGAGCGCACCGTTGAAGAACATGTTGAGGAAGAAAGTTTCGACGATATCGTCGCGGTGGTGCCCCAGCGCCATCTTGGTCGCGCCAATTTCGTCGGCAAAGGTGTACAGGGTGCCACGGCGCAGGCGCGAACACAGCGAGCAGGTGGTCTTGCCCTCGGGGACAAGCTCCTTGACCACCGAATAGGTGTCCTTCTCGACAATGTGGTACTCGACGCCCAGTTCCTTCAGGTAGGCCGGCAGCACATGCTCGGGGAACCCCGGCTGCTTCTGGTCCATGTTCACCGCGACGATCTCGAACTTGATCGGTGCCACCTTCTGCAGGTGCAACAGAACGTCGAGCATGGTGTAGCTGTCCTTGCCGCCGGACAGGCAGACCATGACCTTGTCGCCATCCTCGATCATGTTGTAGTCGGTGATGGCTTCGCCGGCGAGACGACGCAGGCGTTTTTGCAGTTTGTTCTGGTTGACCGAGAGGGTGCCCATAGCGCTTGGATCCGCGAGGTGTGACAAAAGCCGACTATTTTACGCACAAACGCGGCGGCGCTGTAGGCATTCCGATAAAGACTTCATTGTAATCAACAGCGCGCCTTACAGCGCAATTTGCTCTAAAAAGCACGGTTTATGCGGGTAACCGCTTCCTATACTGCGACATAAGGCCACATTACCGCTTGCTTCGGTGTTCGGGCCTAGGGCCGCTTGCGCTCCATCTGGGGGGCGTTTGGCAACATTGAGAGGAGTGATCGGCATGATTCATCACGTTGTGGGGCTGTTTACCCATCCCGACCAGGAATGGCGGGAAATTCGTGGCGAAGAAGAAACCATCAGCCACATGTACCTGACGCACACCCTGATCCTGGCTGCGATCCCCGCCGTTTCGGCGTTCATCGGTACAACCCAGGTCGGCTGGGTAATCGGCGACCGGCCAGCGGTGATGCTGACCATGGAAAGCGCCATCTGGATGAGCATCATGTCGTACCTGGCGATGCTTGCCGGGGTGGCGGTAATGGGGGCGTTCATCCACTGGATGGCCCGCACCTATGATGCCAACCCGTCCATGGCTCAGTGCATCGCCTTTGCCACCTACACCGCCACACCGTTGTTCATCGGCGGCCTGGCGGCGCTGTACCCTCACCTGTGGCTGGGCATGCTGATCGGCACGGCCGCCATCTGTTACACCGTGTACCTGTTGTACGTCGGTTTGCCGACGTTCATGAACATACCGTCCGACGAAGGCTTCCTGTTCTCCAGCTCGGTGCTGGCGGTAGGCCTTGTGGTACTGGTGGCGATCATGGCCGCCACGGTGATCATCTGGGGACTGGGCGTGGGGCCCGTCTACACCAACTAGAACAGACTCGACCAACACTGGGGCATCAAACCTGGGGCCGCCGCAAGGCGGCCTCTGGCTGTGCGCTGACCGGTGGCTCGGCAGGTTGCCCGGGGTTGCGGCATAATGTCCGGTCAGGAGAACCACCCCGCCATGCCCGAGCTGCTCAGACAACGCGTCGAAACCTGTTACCAGCAAGCTGAAACCTTCTTCAAACGCCCCTTCCCACGCCCGGAAATCAGCTTCAAGCTGCGCGGGCAAAAAGCCGGCGTCGCCCACCTGCACGAGAACCTGCTGCGCTTCAACCTGCAGCTTTACCGCGAAAACCAGGAAGACTTCCTGCGCCAGACCGTGGCCCATGAGGTGGCGCACCTGGTGGCCCACCATATGTTCGGCGACCGCATCCAGGCCCATGGCGAAGAGTGGCAGCTGATCATGCGCGGGGTGTATGAACTGCCGCCCAACCGTTGCCACAACTACGAAGTGCAACGGCGCGTGGTGACCCGCTACATCTACCGCTGCCCGTGTCCGCAGAGCGACTTCCCGTTTACCGCGCAGCGGCACAAGCTGGTGCGCCAGGGGCGGCGCTACCTGTGCAAGCGGTGTCGGGAGATATTGGTGTATAGCGGCGAGACGCGCGTCGAATAGATTGTGTCTTGCCTGTTCCGGCCTCTTCGCGGGTAAACCCGCTCCCACAGGGGTACCACTGCCCTGTGGGAGCGGGTTTACCCGCGAAGAGGCCAGTGCTGGCGATATATGAATCACAGGCACAAGAAAGGCGACCCGAGGGTTAATGCCAGTCAGTTAAGCTGACTGGCATTTTCATTTTCGGGTCGGATATTT
>NZ_JALLKV010000111.1:0-4626 GCF_023093815.1 Pseudomonas sp. PNPG3 | reverse complement strand
AATCAGCGTAGGCTGAAGTCAGTCAGAAATACAGGGCTATTTCAGACCATCCCTAGGAGCAACCAGATCAAGTTTAATGTAAGGAATCAAAGACCATGATAGTGCTGGGGTGATAATTGCCACTGACAAGCTCATCAGCCAATCGTCACGCAAAAAACTCCAGTACATGTAAAGAGTTATTCCAAGAAGAAGGAGCAAACCTGCAGCACCGATTAGGAATGTCAAGCCTCGAAGGATGCTACTGCTCCGTGGTAACTCTAGAAACACATCATCGAAATAGTTAGGGGCCGGTTTTACGCTCGCCCACCCAATTCGCCATTTTGGCACTTCGCCCACCTTCGGCAGGTCATAACTCCAGCCCAAAGCACGCTCCCACAAAACTTTACCATCACGCTTCACTCGTTAACCTCCCTGACACAAATCTCAATGTACCCACTTGGCAAGCTCCGATCCGGCCAGTGCATCACCAACAGCGTAGCTGCCAGGATCGTGTGCTTTCCTATAGTCGCCATGAGCGATATCGAGCCAGAAATCTCTAACTGACAGAGTCCGGTAGGGTAAGGTTTTCGCTTCTCGCTGATTGAATAATTGCGGTCGTGGTCGGGTATTCGCGGTGATGTAAAGCTCGAAAATGAAGAGGACGGTGATAGAGGCTCTTCAGTGTTCGCAAAAAAATTGCCCGAAGCAATAGTTTCCCCGCCAACGTAATCAGGGTGATTGCCGTCACCGTGACGATGTACAATCAATTTCCAGCGATATCCCGAGGATCGCTCATCGTACATAGGCAGTGTGATCAAGAATCTTAGCTTTCTAATTATTTCGGCGCTAATCAAGCCGCCGATTTTCGGAAGACCTGGATCAGTTGCCAAGAGCGATTCAAAATTCAACTTTGCCTTAGTGCCTAGTGTGGCGGCATTGAGTTCGGCAAACGCGATATCCGCATGTTCTGGTACATTCCAATGGATGATCGGTATTTCGTCTGCTTTTCCAAAGCAGCACCGCCTTACCCAGCGTTCCAAATCAGTTGATTCATTTTCCTGAGCCAGTTTGCTTAGTTGATAAGCAGCAAGCGTGAAGGCAATCGCCAGCCCCAGCGGACCGACAACCAAGGGTTGGAGTACCGCAAGACTAAACGCTACAGCGCCAGAGCCATACAAGAGGGATGACAAAAGATGTTGGTTCCTCGCTGTTTCATCACCCGCAGAGGCGGTTCGTCTGGTCGCATTAATTGCCTGGGCCGCATCAAAGACCCCTGCAACCGCACTCACCAAAGCACCAAGCCTTATCAAGGCCTCCCCTGTGGCTGCTACACCCTTTGCTCGTGGCAAATTCAGTGGACTAGCACTTGATCTCAAAATGAGCCCAACCAGTTCGACTTGCCCTCCCAATAGGCCCAACTGGGATCCTTGCAACGCCAACCTGGCCTCAAACGCCTTGGGCCCAATCTCCGTTTCCGCCTTGTCCTGATTCCTGCCCAGGCTGTCCTGCTGCAGATACAACCCGCCTATCGCCAGCAATAACTCCCAACTACCTGCCACACCACGTAAACCGGATAACCCGGTCCGTACTAACCTGGCAGCCTGCTGCGATGTGATCTGCATCCCTTGAAACAACTTGCGCGCATTTGTCTCCAACGTCCCAGCTGCCACCGAGATATCCACCAAGGCAAGCTGTGCCGCGCTGCTCGCCTGGGTTACCCTCATGCTGGCCTCCTTGAACAACCGCCCATGCACTTCCTCGGCCTTGCCCTCGACCCACACCGTCACGCTGATCATCGTATTGGTGAACCGCGGGTCGAGCATTGCAAGGCTCATCAAGCCATGCTGGATGATCGGCCGCACCTTGCGCATGGCCTTCATCGAGCCAAACTCGAAGTCATCGATATTGCGGTGCATCCGGTCCCGCGCCTCGGCGATCGACGCGTTGGCCTTGTGCTGCAACTCCCGGAGGTGGGCGCTCTGCAAGGCGTAGTACTCGCCCAGCTTCATCTTCACTTCCAACTCGATCAGATGGACGCCGTTGTAGAGAAACTGCGTGGCGCTGTTCAAATGCCGCACAGCCTTCTGAATACCTGGCGACAGACATGGCGCCAGCCGCTGACTGGCCGCATTGAGCGCACCCTGCGTTTCAGCAATGGCCTGCTTGAGGGTATTGCGCGTGCGCAGGCCGGCGTCATCGCTGGCGATGATCTTGCTCAGCATGCCGTAAAGCTTGTCGCTGTCGTTCCAGTTGATCGCTTCTGTGGCGGAGAAACTGGGCAGCAGCCCGGCCAGCAGTGCCTGGTCGCGCATCAGCAAGGCGCGGTAGGGCGGGCTGTCAGGGTCCTGCAGCCATTTCAGCCAGAGCAGTTCGCTGGTGCCGGAAGCGGGAACATGCGGTTCAAGGCGGGGGACGACAGCTTCCGTAACCCCACCGCCCAGGCACAGTGCCATGGTCTTGGCGTAGGCCACCCCGGACTCACGATCGTTACCGTCGTAGTCGTATGCCTCGGCCACCTTGAACATGGGCGTATCGAACAAGGCAACGTACGCCTGCGCGTCCTTGTCGATGTAACGCTGAAACTCACGTTCCTGCTGGTCGTACTCGGCCTGGAAGGCGGCCCGCTGCGGTTCGTGGTAGCGCTCTTCAAGCCGCTCGTCACTCTCCTGCTGTGCACGCTCGACCAACAGCTGCCGCTCGACTGCCGGGTCGGTGAACACCGGCGGCCCATCACCCGTCATCGGTTCCAGCGACGGCACCTTCTGCGCCGCCCATTCCCTGTGCGTGGCACGAATGATCTGCAGGATCTGCGAGGTCTGCAGCTGATAGGCGCGCATCGGGTCTTCACGCCAGGCCTGACGCTTCAGTACCCAGTTCAGCCGCTGATGGTTGTACTCCTGAATCAGCCCGACAGTGTCGTCGAGCACCACTGCCAGCACGCCGTTTTCCAGCTTGTGCCGGTTGATCGCATTGACCAGATACCCTCGCAGGGCGAACCGGCGCAACCAGCGGCTGTGGAAGCCATGCGCACTGTCGAAGGGGGCACAGCCATGCTGGGCATATTCGAACACCTGCTGGTCGACCCCAAGCTTATCGGGCGTCATGGCGATGCCCAGCAGTTCGGGATTGTTGCGGGCCTGGATCAGGTCCAGGCCCTCGAAGCGATGCGCAGGCGACGCGCCGCTCTTGTAGGCGTTCAGCACGCTCACCGGCCAGGCGTCACTGGAGAAGGCCAGCCAGGCGCTGGTGTACCTGCCGGTATCGAGGTTGAGAAAGGCCGAAGGAATGTCGTGATCTGCGTTCACGCATTTTTCGGGCAGCGGCGAAGGCGGGCCATCTGGCGGCTCGTAAGGGTTGAAGCGGCGCAGATGACCTTGCTCGCTGACGGCATAGGCATGCCAGACCTGCTGGTCGAGCAGCACATACAGGAAGCCCCTGCGCAAGGTGCGCAAGCCGATCTTTGTCGAGATATGCCGGTTATCCGCCACGGTGGAGACACACTCGGGGCGGGCATCGGGCACCAGGGCGCGGCGCAGCGGCAGGATCGGCAGGCCCTGGCGCTCGCAGAACATGCACTGGTCGTGCGGCAGCCCGGCTTCGGCGATCGCGAGGGCAATACGTTGGCTGATGGTCATGAGCGATCCTAGTGTTGGACAGGTCCTTGTCGACCCCTGAACACTAACGGGGAATCGCTTTCCAGAGAGGCTTTGGGCTTCCCAAAACCTTGTAGGAAACGTCTCTGAATAATGGTTTAGCTCTATATGGGGTCATGATCGGTACCCCGGCCTTTTGCGCCACCTGTCGAGCCCAAGGCACTGCTGGTGTCCGTTTTCCGTCCGATCTGTATGCGCGATCAACGCGCAAACCCAGGAGAACGTCCATGGCAAACGATCAGAATGACCCCGGCCTCGAGCAAACCGAATCCCAGCCCGGCAGCGGTGACGGAGAGGTCCCGCTACCTTCGGATGACGAAGGCCCGATCGAGGAGGAGATGGAGGACGTGCAGGCAAACAATTCGGTTTCTGCCGAGCACCCGCAGCCTCGCTGACGGGATTTGGCCAAAACGAATGCGGTTCACATCTTTCTTGCGAGGTATGCAGCGATGAGCCCCAACCCGAATGCACAAGGCGGCACGAACCCGGAAATGCCCACTTCACCCGACCCGGCCGTTGACCCCGACCGCCCGACCATACCCGACCCTGATGACGACCCGCTCATGAACGAAGAAGAGGGTGGTGATTGGCAGGAGGAAGACAACTTGGCTGATGACGGCCGGCAGAGCGTGGAACAGCCTGCGGTAGACCTGGATCAGCGCAGGGAATGACCATTGATAGGGCAGGCCCCTGTGGGAGCGGGTTTACCCGCGAAGAATCCAACTCGGTGTATGGCACCGGCTGCGCCGGTGTTCGCGGGTGAACCCGCTCCCACAGGTACTGCGGCTGCCTTGAAGGTTGTGGTGATCCTGTGGGAGCGGGCAAGCCCGCGAAGAATCCAGCGCGGTGGCTGGCACCGGCTACGCCGGTGTTCGCGGGCACGCCAGCTCCCACAGGTACTGCATCTGCCTTGAAGGTTGTAGTGATCCTGTAGGAGCTGGCTTGAACTGGCCTAATGATCCCGGACACCTCTTAAGGGCGATATGATTCGCCC
>NZ_JALLKV010000110.1:0-4711 GCF_023093815.1 Pseudomonas sp. PNPG3 | reverse complement strand
GGCCATTGCGGCCTGACTTAAACGAAACGGCCTCCACGAAACCCGGGGCGATTCAAGGGCTGTACTGAGGCTTTGTGGTGAACGGTGGAAAGTGTGTGTGGAGGGGCGTAAGGCACGCACTGCCGTTTAGCCAACAGAGGGCCTGTTCCGTGAAACCGGATGACAAGAGTCTCTCAATTGAGCCCTCTCTAGTTCTCCGCTAGCCAACCTCGACTGGCGGAGCAGTTAATATCTCAGAGAAGAGAAATCTCCAGCACAAAACACGATAGCGCAGGCTTCTCTACTCAAGCTCGCTCAATTTTTTTGGGATAAATAAAGCCATCTGTCGTAGTGATCGGAATGTTGAAGGGGCTGCAGAATACGTCGTGCTTGCCGATATTGTTTGTGGTGGTGTAAGAGCTGTCCAGCTCTCGGATGACTTGCTTATTCTTTAGTTCCGGAATTCCTTTGCACTTGTCAGCGATAGTGTTCGTTATGTTGTGCACGAATTTGTACATGTCGAAGCCGAGCTCGTAAACTTTTCCATCTAGCTTTAAGCAAGGCTTGCTGCAGAACATATCTAGGTCGCGCTGGAGATCTGCTGTGTAGTCGAAGATTTCAGAAATGCTGTCCATTTCCTTTTCTATGTACTTGACTTTGCTTTTGTAGCTCTTATTGCTTTTGTCGACTGTGTTATTATCTATAAAAGATTTTACGCTCTTGGCAAAAACCTCTAGTGGTATGAGAAGGTGTTGTGAGTGACTAACTATCACATTTTCGCCGACGCGGACGTGTAGCCTGATTTCATCCACGTCATCTACATGGTGGGAATAGTTTCTGATAAACCTTAGTATTTTGAATTCTGGAGCTGATTTTATATCGCATTTGAATAATTCCTGAAGCTTGTCTGCTGTCGAGTGCAGGTTTGTCAGGTAGGTGAAAAGAGTATTGATGTCTCGGTCTTCCGAATGCCTCACATCTAACAGCTCGCGCTGGCTGTGGAAGTAGCGGTCAATGAAGGTGAACTTTTCCATGTGCGGGTCTTTCCCAGTAAAAAGATGTTTATTCTACTTCGCCTGAGTGCTTTTCGGAAGCATGAATCCTATTGCGCAGGCCCAGAGTCTTACTCAAGCAACCGAAGCATTGAAAACCTCAGAACCTTGAAAGCTCCGAGAACTCCCAGCAAGATTTGAGAAAAGGTGAGCCAGTCGCTTTGTCTCCAAGAGTGCTGAAGATCTGCAACTGATCTAGTGGATCCTTGTTGCGAGCTTTAGCCGCACTACGCTCCGGGAGAAGCGGCTACCGGTGGTAGAAGTGCGTAATGTTGGAGCTGTTTCATCTATCAACCCATCGCTGAGTTGTCTGCTCGATGCCGTTATCCCAGGCCCGTCATTGACTTGCTGCGTGAGATGCTACGTACGAACCTGATCACGCCGGTTGATGAGGACGAGCGTCGGAACAGCCGGGTATACGGCATGCTGATAGTTTAGCGTGACATCTGGCGCGACCTGACTTGGAGGGCTATCGAGATCGGCCTTGGGGATTTTTTGCCTATCCATCTTTTGGAGTTTCGCCTAGAGCGCCACCCAGGCCCTTAAAATCAATGCTGAAAGCGCAGTGCCAATTAGGGGTTTCAAGCTTACAAAGTATTATATATGATGTACGATGATTGCACGGTGTTGCAGTGGTGGCTTTCTTTGTGTGTAAGGCAAATGTGCAAGCAACAAGTGAGTCGCTAAGTTAGGCTGATGTATTTATGGGGGTGAGAGTTGAGGTCTGGTGATATTTTGCTGGTGACCGGGTTGGCTCGGCACTCCAAATGGATTGTACGCGTACAGAAACCATTATATTGGCGTGCAAAGTCAAGCCACGTTGCAGTGGTTTATGCCGAGAACACCATAATTCACTCGGTTGGTGGTTCTGGTGTTAACATGGCGGAAATGATCGAAGAGCTCGATAGCTGCAAAGCGGATTGGCGGGTAATGCGCCTCAAAGGGCTCACTGAACATCAAGAGGAGGAACTTCAGAAGGCTTCGGTGTATTTTTTGAGGCAAGGATATAATCGGGCTTTCATGATGGGTGGCAACGAAGTTTCATCTTTTTGCTCTGAGTTCGCAGTAAAGGTATATAAGCGGGCTGGTATCCGAATAATCAATGGAAAAAAGCCGAGCAAAGTTGCGCCTTGGGATTTCGATAAGGCGTTCGATTCCGGAAAGGACTGGAGTGACGTAACATCAGAATATGTTTCTGACTTGCAGGAATGGCAGAAAATGCGCGGGATTATTCAGATGTCTATGCAGCTTCAGAAATTGCAATTTGCCCGGAGACAGTATTTTAGTCAGCAGAGGAAGCAGCTGTTTTCATACTTTGAGGCGCAGGGTTCGCCACACATGAAAGAGGTCATAGCCAAGACCAAGGCTGACCTGAGAGAAAAGAGAGTCTTGAGTTTCTGGGATGAAGATGATTGGAGGTAAATTGAGCTTCTGGTGATGACGGGTTTGGAACGTACAAGGACGTACTTTTAACCCTTGCTCGCATATTCACTCGCTTACATGTGATTGCTTTTGGGTGTGATTGCAAACATCCACACCCCTGGAAATCGGCTAATGCTGATGAGCTTTCACGCACCCGGCGAAGCATCATGTGCACGGGTTGTTCCTCTAAAATCCCTAGCCCTACGGTCACACCGGAAAGATAACGCGGCTCGCGTTGCCCCTGACTGTCTCGCCTACTCCCTTTGACCTTCTGTCCCTGCTAGCCCTGCTGAATGTCGGTTTTCTCGGTTGACGGATCTTAAATTTTGCATAGAATCTAGGTTGACATTTTTCCTGACTTGCAGAGTTTAAGGAGCGGCCTGATGCATGTGACCCAACACCCGAGTCATTTCGAACCCAGGCTGCTGCCTGAGTATGTAGATCGTTTCTGCCAACAGGTCTTGGAGGTAGCGTACAGCGCGCTGCAGGATGCCAGCGGGCCGTATGACACTGCTTACACGCGCGGAAGCATGCTTTTTGGGCGTCAGCAAGGGCTTAGCCAGGTATTGGCGGCAGACAAATCCATGCCGTGGGTGAAGCTGCACAACGCCACTCTTGATTTCACCCTGTCCTTGAACGGCGTCTTGATACAAACCGTCACTGACAACCCTCACTGCATCAAAAAGGCCTACCGCAACAAGCCTAACCCGCTTGAGCAAGAGCAATTGTCGTTGTTCGAAAAGTCTCCAGACGTCTGTACTTGGCGTGTCTACGTATCGAGCAACAACGACCTTGAATTCCCGAAAATCGAGGTCGCGATCGTCGGCTTCGACGAATATCTCAACGTGGTCTGCCTTTGGAAGTATGAAGAACGCTCTGTGCTCTCGGTTCGATCGGCTGAGCAGCATGCTGCAGTGGATGTGCCGGAGGCGAAGGTACAGCGCAAGCGCAAAGATGTTGATCGCAACACCACAGATAAAGATGAAGCCCTAGATGGATGACAGAACACCCCAGCTTCCTTTTGAGGCTGAATTTTCGCCGGACAAGCTTAGGTTGGCTCGGTGCGCTGCTGGCTTTACGCTAGCTGATTTAGGCAATCTGCTAGGCGTGAGTCGGCAGTACGCGCACAAGCTGGAAGTGAATGCGGTACCTAGTCCGGCTCAGATAGAGCTGTTGACTGAAGCCTTAGGCGTCACGGAGGAGTTCCTGTCGAGTCCCCGTCGCGGCTCTGTGGAGCTGGAGCAGTGCCATTTTCGCAGCCTGCGAGCCTCTACGCAGACGATTAAGAAGAGCATCGCCTCCCAGGTTGAGCTTTTTGAGCTGTTGGTCAATGAGCTGGAGCAGGAAGTCGACTTTCCCCCGGTGGGGTTCAACCCGTTTGAGACTCCCCTGACTGGCGACGATGTCATCGAGAAGGCGGCTGAAGGCTTTCGACGGGATCTGTCCATTGGCATTGGCCCAATTGCCAATATCACGCGCCTGGCTGAGTCGGCTGGTGTGCTGGTTGTAAATCTGGCGGATGCGGATGACCGTATCGATGCTTTCTCGCTGTTCAATAAGCGGCCTTTGATTGTTCGTAATACTGCGAAGGACAACCCGTGCCGGCATCGTTTCGACATCGCACATGAGCTGGGTCACTTGGTCATGCACCAGGGAATTGAGACCGGATGCAGAGCAACCGAAGCACAGGCCAACCAGTTCGCCAGTGCACTCCTGATGCCACGGGCAAGCTTTGGTGGTGAGTTCCCATCGATGCGGGGGCAGTATCTGAACTGGGCGGCGTTGGGTGAGCTGAAGCTTCGCTGGAAGGTGAGCTTCAAGGCGATTATTTATCGTGCGCAGACGCTAAACCTGATCACACAGGATCAGGCGCGCTCAGGCTTTACCTACCTTAGCCGCAACGGTTTTACCAAGCGAGAAGAGTTGGACGAGCACATCGAGAAGGAGGCTCCGAGCCTGGTTCAGAGAGCGGTAGATCTCTTGGATCACGCCACCTGGCGAAGGATCTTGAAGAGCGCCGGTCTCACCGACGCTCTGGTAAAGGAGCGCTTTATGCTCAAGGTTCCGGTTTCGCCACTGGCTTTGGTTACCTAATTGAAACGACTAAGGGCAAAGGGACTCAGCCTCAACCTCACTTACTGCACCCAGTCACCAGGAGCCGTCATGAAGCGCAACATAAGGGCGATGATCATGCCTGATGACCGTAAGCGTCCGCTCAACTCACCTTGCGTAAGTCAGGCCGGTACCCACTGATGCGG
>NZ_JALLKV010000010.1:0-149247 GCF_023093815.1 Pseudomonas sp. PNPG3 | reverse complement strand
AGCTACAGGACTCAGGCCACTGGCTAAAACTGTCCAACTTTTCGGGGGCAGTCCAACCTGTGGGAGCGGGTTTACCCGCGAAGAGGCCGGCACAGGCTACTCGGCTATGGCGTTCTTGCCACTCCCCTTGGCCCGGTACAGCGCCTTGTCGGCACGCGCCAGCAGTGCATGCTGGTCCTCTCCTTCCTCCCATTGCACCACACCGTAGCTCATGGTTAGCCGGAAATCGCCCACCGGCTCTATCTGCGCCATCGCCTGGCGTAAGCGTGCAGCCACTTCCAGCGCCTCGCCCAGCGAGGCCTGCGGCAATACGATGACGAACTCGTCCCCACCCCACCGCGCCAGCAGGTCCTGCTCCCGCAGGCAGGCACGCAGGACGTCGACCACCCGCAACAGCGCCGCATCGCCATGGGCATGGCCATAGCGGTCATTGATCGGCTTGAAGTCATCCAGGTCCATGGCTATCAGCGACAACGGCTGGCGAAATCGCTGGGCACGCTCGCACTCCAGTTGTAGCGCCTTCTCCAGCCGATAGCGATTGGCAATGCGGGTCAACGCATCACGCTCGGCCAGCTCGCGGTTTTCGTCCAACTGCCGCTGCAACTGCTGGTTCACCCAGGACAGCTCGCGAGTGCGTTCGGCCACCTGGCTTTCCAGCGACTGGTTCCTCTGCTGCAGTTGCGCCACAAGGCGCTTGTTGGCGTCAATGTTGCGGTGGGCACCAAGCATGCGCGCTACCGAGCCGTCCTCGTTATGGGCAATGATGTAGCCGCTGTCTTCTATCCACAGATAGCTGCCATCCTGGCAACGGCAGCGGTATTCGACCAGATAGTGCTCGTTACGCTGGTTGATGTACGCCTCGAAATGCGCCATCACCCGTGGGTAGTCCTCCGGGTGGATCACGCTTTCCCAGGTGAGCACCGAGTTGGCCATGGAGTGGCTGGGGTAGCCGAGCATGGCGTACCAACCCGGGTTGCGATAGACGTAGCCGGTATTGGCATTCCAGTCCCAGATACCATCGCTGATAAGATCGAACAACGTACGCAACTGCTGCTCACTGAAGCCGGCAGGTACCGGCCGGGTTTCCTGACTCATTGACGCTCTCCCTGACGGCTGGCGCACCCGAACAGAATAGCCCCGACGCCCTGTTTTTGCGGCGCTGTGCGAGCAGGCATGGATCGACGACGCTCAAGCCAGATGCAACAGCGCCTCCTCCACCGCGGCAACCACCTGGTTGCCCTTGGCACCCGGCAGCCGCCATGCGGCGATGGTCACACCCAGTGGCACAGCGCGATCAATGGGGGCGACCAGTTCACCGCTGTCCAGGTAGCGCTGCACCAGGCTTCTGCGCCCTATAAGCACCCCTGCAGCCAGCAAGGCTTGCTGCAGGGCGATCGAGTACAGGGAAAAACCCGGTCCACGGGCAACGAACTTGTGCCCAGGCATCACAGCCCCCGTCCACACCGCCCAGTCGTTCCAGCCCACGTCGGCGATGCAACGGGCGTCGGCAAGATCCTCGGGCTTGGTGATGCTGTTGGCCAGGGCCGGCACGCACACGGGCAGGATTTCTTCCGTGGCTATCCTGCGTTGCCAGCGCTCGGGCTTTTCGGTGTAGAACAGGCACAGATCGAACGGGCTGCGCTTCAGGTTGGGCGGCTCATCCACCGCAGTCACCGAGATCTCGATGGGTGCCAGCAAGCGGGTCAGTTCCGGCAAGCGTGGCCCGATCCACAACTGCGCCAGAGCAGGCGATGTGACGATATGCACCCGCTGCGGTGCCGCCAGGCGGCGCAGTGCGCGCGCAGCGGCTTCCACGGCGTCGAATGCCTCGGTGAACTGGCCTTTCACGCTTTCGCCCAAGGGCGTCAGCCGTACGCCTTTGGCATGGCGCTCGAACAAGGCCGCGCCGTATTCGTTCTCCAGGGTCTTGACCAGGGCGGCGATGGCCCCCGGTGTCACCTTCAGTTCGAGTGCAGCACGGGCGAAACCGCCCAGGCGGGCTGACGCTTCGAAGGCACGCAAGGCATTGAGCTGCAGCGAGTGCCGGGTAGAAGTATCGAGGTACACGGTTTCAGGCCTATTTTTTTTAGGCCTACTATTCCAGAAATCTGGCGTTGTGGCCAACTGTCGCGCGCATTAACGTGGACGTGCCGCCCTTGTACCGCCTGCACACTTTCAAGGATTTCAAATGCCGTATCCAAGCGCGCCCCAAGCGTTCAGGCAAGGTGCCCGCAGCGCCCTGCCATTGACCTCCGGCATAGTGCCCTTCGGCCTGATCACCGGGGTCACGGCGATCGGCATGGGCCTGTCGCCAACCGATGCCATCGGCATGACCTTGCTGTTCTACTCCGGTTCGGCGCAGATGGTGGTGATGCAGTTGATGCAAAGCGCCGCCCTGCCGGTGACCATGGTAGTCACCGCGCTGGTGATCAACCTGCGCTTCCTGATGTACAGCGCCAGCCTGGCCCCGCACCTGGGCCAGTTGCCCCGCCGCCGCAAGTGGCCGATGGCGTACATGCTGTCGGACCAGTCCTTCGCCCTGTGCATGCTGAAGATGGGCACGGGCGGGCTGGGACAGTATGCCTACCCCTACTATGCCGGTACGGCAATCACCATGTTCTTCGGCTGGAACCTCTCGGTGCTGGCGGGCATGTATCTGGGAGCGAGCATTCCTGAAGACTGGTCGCTCGGCTTTGCCATTCCCTTGTCGTTCCTGGCCCTGTTGATACCCGGCATTCGCAATGCAGCCACGCTTGGCGCAGCGCTGACCGGCGGTGTGCTCGCCGTACTGGCCGTCGACCTGCCCTACAACCTCGGCCTGCTGGTTGGCGCGCTGGGCGGCATCGTCGCTGGGCTAGCCATCGAGAACTGGCAAAAACAGCAAACCGCGGAAGAAGCCAATACCGAGCAGGAAGCATCATGAGCGAAACGACCCAGTGGATGACCTTCATTCTGATCGGCCTGGGCACCTTCGCCATCCGCCTGTCGTTCATCGAGTTGCACACGGCATTGCGCATCCCCCCACTGTTTCGCCGCGCCCTGGCGTATGTGCCAGCCAGTGTGTTGGCCGCATTGGTACTGCCGGCCGTGGTATTCCCCGACCGGCAGGCAGGGTTCGACTGGATGAACCCGCAGATACCAGCGGCGATACTGGCCGCGCTGGTGGCGTGGCGTACGCGCAGCACGATGCTGACGCTGATTGTGGGCATGGGAGTACTTTGGGCCTTGAAGCATCTGGGGATGTAGAAATACGCAGCTTCAAGGCTTCCCGGTTTCGCGTCACCAACACCGGCTGAACGCGGTAAGGGAACGAAAGGAAATGGCGTCCCAGGCAGGAATTGAACCTGCAACCTTCCCCTTAGGAGGGGGATGCTCTATCCAATTGAGCTACTGAGACGCAAGTGCCGGCAGCGAACGCTGCATAGCGGGACGGCCAGCATGTTAACCAGCATGCTGGCGTTTGTCATGCCTCAAGCGGGCTTTTTCGCGTAATCCTTTTCTGCCAATGCTACACCTGCGCCAGCACACCTTCATCATGCAGCAGCGTGAACAATGCCGTGACCGCGGTTTCCAGGGTGGTGGAGTTGTCCAGCACATGCAGCGACGGATCTGCCAGCGCCTGCAAGCGTGCATTACGTGCCAGGCGCTGCTCGATTTCTTCTGCGCTTTCCC
Organism: Pseudomonas sp. PNPG3; assembly: GCF_023093815.1. Lineage (NCBI taxonomy): Bacteria > Pseudomonadati > Pseudomonadota > Gammaproteobacteria > Pseudomonadales > Pseudomonadaceae > Pseudomonas > Pseudomonas sp. PNPG3. Next base: position 145,575 of record NZ_JALLKV010000010.1, on the reverse strand, counting down.
GGCCGCGCGCCAACAGGCGCTCGCGCAGCACCTCGTGCCTGACCTCGACCAGCACTGCCAACAGGTTCGGGTAGCGCCGGCGCGCCTCGGCGAGATAAGCCCGCGAACCATTCACCAGCACCGACCTGCCCGCCGCCAGCCACTGATCCACCTGCAATGGAATGCCGTAATCCAACCCATTGGCGCGCCAATGCATGGCGAACGCGCCCTGTGCTCGCATTGCTTCGAACTGTTCGGCCGTTACGCCATGGGCGGCTTCGCCCTTGGCTTCAGCCGAACGGGTAATGACGCGACGAGCGATTTCCACCCCGGCGGCTGAAAGCCGCTGACGGGAAGCGTCAATCAGGGAATCTTTCCCGGAACCCGACGGTCCTACCAGATATATCAACCGGCCTGTGCCTGATTGGCGGTCGCTTGCGTCATGTTGCATAGCCACTATGCTCTATGGAGGGAACCGGCACATTCTATGGACTTTCCCGGGCTTTTGCTGCGCTTTACCAGTTTTTGACGGCAAAAGTCTGACGATTGGGCAAGCCGGTGCATGTAAAACTTTTCAAACCAGTACTCATTTCTGATAATTGGTACTGGCACAAAGCCTTTATCCGGCTCACTATTTGTCACAGAATTGACGCCAAGGAAACGGCGACCATGAGGCAAGATGAGCATCCATTTTTCACAGACGGTTGAACATTTCGTCGTCGCCACGGTCGTACTACCACCCCGTGCGGCCAATTTGAGAACCGCTTCCCCTGAACCAAAATCTGGTCAATTTATATGCGCCCAATGAAACAGGCTATTTATTCGAGCCGCACCGCTGACAAGTTCGTCGTCCGCCTGCCCGACGGGATGCGTGAGCGCATTGCCGAGGTAGCGCGCAACCATCACCGCAGCATGAACTCCGAAATCATCGCGCGCCTGGAACAGAGCCTTATCCAGGAAGGTGCGCTGGGTGACGATTTGAGCATGCGCCTGGACAGCCCCGAACTGTCCCTGCATGAACGCGAATTGCTGCAACGCTTCCGCCAACTGTCGCATCGCCAGCAGAACGCGCTGGTGGCCCTCATCGCTCACGATGTGGAAATGGCTGCCGACGCCTCCTGAGTTTTGCAGCCGAACATGAAAAAGCCAGCGTAAGCTGGCTTTTTTGTAGGTGGTGTCTCTGCAAGAGACGCGATCCGCGGGTTACAGCAGAAACACTGTGGCCAGCCCGAGGAAGATGAAGAACCCACCACTATCGGTCACCGCGGTAATCATCACGCTGGAGCCCATCGCCGGGTCGCGCCCCAGGCGTGTCAGGGTCATCGGGATCAACACCCCCATCAAGGCCGCCAACAGCAGGTTCAAGGTCATCGCCGCAGTCATCACCAGGCCCAACGACCAGCTGCCATACAGCCAGAACGCCACCGCACCGATCACCCCGCCCCAGATCAAGCCGTTGAGCAGCGATACCGCCAGCTCCTTGCGCATCAGGCGGCTGGTGTTGCCCGGCGACACCTGGTCCAGCGCCATGGCGCGCACGATCATGGTGATGGTCTGGTTACCGGAGTTGCCACCAATACCCGCCACGATCGGCATCAGCGCAGCCAGGGCCACCAGTTTCTCGATCGAACCTTCGAACAGGCCGATCACTCGCGAGGCAACGAAAGCGGTAATCAGGTTGATGGCCAACCAGGCCCAGCGGTTGCGCAGCGAACGCCAGACCGAGGCGAAGATGTCTTCTTCCTCGCGCAAACCGGCCATGTTCAGCACTTCGCTTTCGCTTTCTTCACGAATCAGGTCGACCATCTCGTCGATGGTCAAGCGGCCGATTAGGCGTTCGTTCTTGTCCACAACTGGCGCAGATACCAGGTCATAACGCTCGAAGGCCTGCGCCGCATCATAGGCATCTTCCTCGGGGTGGAAGGAGACCGGATCGGTCGCCATGACCTCCGCCACCTTCTTCTCCGGGTCGTTGACCAGCAGGCGCTTGATCGGCAATACGCCCTTGAGAATGCCGTCATAGTCGACCACGAAGAGTTTGTCGGTGTGGTTCGGCAGCTCTTTCAGGCGGCGAAGGTAGCGCAACACCACTTCCAGGCTGACGTCTTCGCGGATGGTGACCATCTCGAAGTCCATCAGCGCACCAACCTGCTCCTCGTCGTAGCTAAGCGCCGAACGCACGCGCTCGCGTTGCTGGGCATCGAGGGTTTCCATCAGCTCGTGAACAACGTCACGCGGCAGCTCTGGAGCCAGGTCGGCCAGCTCGTCGGCGTCCATTTCCTTGGCGGCGGCGAGCAGCTCGTGATCGTCCATGTCGGCGATCAGCGATTGCCGCACGGCGTCGGACACTTCCAGCAGGATGTCGCCATCGCGATCCGAGCGCACCAGCTGCCAGACCGTCAGGCGGTCTTCCAGGGGCAAGGCTTCGAGGATGTAGGCGATGTCGGCGGGGTGCAGGTCGTCGAGTTTGCGCTGCAGCTCGACGAGGTTCTGGCGGTGGACCAGATTTTCCACCAGGTCGTGGTGGGCGCCTTCCTGACGGTGGGTCAGGTCTTCTACCACGCGCTGGCGCTGCAGCAGTTCGACCACCTGGGCCAGGCGGTCCTGCAGGCTTTCCTGCGCTTTTTTTACTTCTACTTCAGTCATAGGCGAACTCCACTCCCAGCAGCGGAGCACGCCGGGAGAATCAATCGGTCAGATCTTTCTGTATGAATCTTGTTAGCGAGTAACTACTGGGTAAGTCCATGGTGGTTTTCCACAAGCCCCGGCGGGGCTGACGGGCGCAATCATACACTGCTAAAGCTGTCAGATCGCTTAAAATTTTTGGCCAGAACAATCGTTTGCGTGATAAAGCTAGGACAACGCTCGAAGCTATCAGTGCGACGGTTGTCATGGGTGGGAAAGCACATTCATTTCAGAAGTGTGGCGCCTAGTCGATTTTGGGGCCGCTGCGCGCCCCATCGCGACACAAGGCCGCTCCCACAGAAGAGCGCGACACCTGCACCACAATCATTACAGAAGAGCTTAGATCGACATCAGCAACAATTCATTGGCGCAGAAAAACAAAAAGCCCGCTCAATTGAGCGGGCTTCTTGATTTGGTGTGGCGGACTCAGGAGGATTCGAACCTCCGACCGCTCGGTTCGTAGCCGAGTACTCTATCCAGCTGAGCTATGAGTCCGTGGTGGTATTTTTAGACCAGATTACCACTGGTTGGTTGAAGTGCCTTTGCAAGCAGAGCCACTTCAAAAAGTGGCGGACTCAGCAGGATTCGAACCTGCGACCGCTCGGTTCGTAGCCGAGTACTCTATCCAGCTGAGCTATGAGTCCGCGATGGTAGTTTTAGACCAGATTACCACTGGTTTATTGAAGCAGCCTTGCAACCAAAGCCACTTCAAAAGTGGCGGACTCAGGAGGATTCGAACCTCCGACCGCTCGGTTCGTAGCCGAGTACTCTATCCAGCTGAGCTATGAGTCCGTGTCTTGCCGCGCATTATAGGTCGCTGAAACATTTTTGCAAGAACTTTTTCGTTTAAAATCAACTACTTAGCGTTCTTACCGTTTACAGCGCCCTAAGCGAATAATGGCGGTGAAGGGGGGATTCGAACCCCCGATACCCTTATGAGGTATACTCCCTTAGCAGGGGAGCGCCTTCGGCCACTCGGCCACCTCACCGCAACACGAGGCGAATATTAAACAGGCTCTTCCTCGTTTGCAACCCTTTTTTTGAAAAAAACTTCAAAAAAATTAAAGGCTTGGCTCCTCGTCCTTCTCTTTCTTGATCCGCAGGTAGATTTCCTCGCGGTGCACAGCCACTTCTTTCGGGGCGCTGACGCCAATACGCACCTGGTTGCCTTTTACGCCGAGCACCGTCACGGTGATCTCGCCGTCTCCAATGATCAGGCTCTCGGCGCACCGACGAGTCAGAATCAACATAGCTTTCTCCTTACGCAAAACATTCAGGGGGTAACAGTCTTGGGTGTCGCGGCCTGGTCGTGGACGACGACCTGGGCCTGGTTGATCGCCACACAGGGCAGGACGGGCCTGCGTGGCGAGCAGAAACGCGAAGGGCGCGGCAAGCCGCGCCCTTCCAGGCAGCGTATTACTCGCTCTGTCGTGCCGGGGCGTCGAGCTCGAACGCGGTGTGCAGCGCGCGTACGGCCAGCTCCAGGTACTTCTCTTCGATCACGACCGAAACCTTGATCTCGGAGGTGGAGATCATCTGGATGTTGATGCTCTCCTTGGCCAGGGCTTCGAACATGCGGCTGGCAACACCGGCGTGCGAACGCATGCCGACGCCGACGATCGAGACCTTGGCGATCTTGGTGTCGCCGATCACTTCACGGGCACCGATTTCGCGGGCAGTGTTTTCCAGCACGCTCTGCGCCTTCTCGTACTCGTTGCGGTGCACGGTGAAGGTGAAGTCGGTGGTGTTATCGTGGGCAACGTTCTGCACGATCATGTCGACCTCGATGTTCGAGGCACTGATCGGGCCGAGGATCTTGAAGGCCACGCCCGGGGTGTCCGGCACGCCGCGAATGGTCAGCTTGGCTTCATCACGGTTGAAGGCGATACCGGAAATGATCGGCTGTTCCATGGATTCCTCTTCATCAATGGTAATGAGGGTACCCGGACCCTCCTTGAAGCTGTGCAGCACGCGCAGCGGAACGTTGTACTTGCCGGCGAATTCCACCGAACGGATCTGCAGCACCTTGGAACCGAGGCTGGCCATTTCCAGCATCTCTTCGAAGGTGATCTTCTCCAGGCGCTGGGCCTGCGGCACAACACGCGGGTCGGTGGTGTAGACGCCATCGACGTCGGTGTAGATCTGGCACTCGTCAGCCTTCAGCGCAGCCGCCAGGGCCACACCCGTGGTGTCGGAGCCGCCACGGCCAAGCGTGGTGATGCTGCCATGCTCGTCGACGCCCTGGAAGCCTGCTACCACGACCACGCGGCCTTCCTTGAGGTCGGCACGAATCTTCTGGTCGTCGATCTGCAGGATGCGCGCCTTGTTGTGTGCGCTGTCGGTGAGAATGCGCACCTGGTTGCCGGTGTAGGACACCGCTGGCACACCGCGCTTGATCAAGGCCATGGTCAGCAAGGCAATGGTGACCTGCTCACCGGTCGACACGATCACGTCCAGTTCACGCGGAACCGGCTGATCGGTGATCTGCTTGGCCAGGTCGATCAGGCGATTGGTTTCACCGCTCATTGCCGACAGCACAACCACCAGGTCGTCACCCGCTTCACGGTGTTTCTTGACCTTATCGGCTACCTGCTCGATCCGCTCGATGGAACCGACAGAGGTGCCGCCAAATTTCTGTACGATCAACGCCATTTCAATGGTGCCTCAGCCCATACAGGGCCCCAAAAAACAATCCAACATGAAGAGGCCGGATGGGAGTGGCCTGTGTGGCTAATTCTTGCACCCAAATTCGGCACCAGGATTCGCCTCGCTGCGTTGCCACTCCTCGCCGTAGCCCGGCTACGACTCGTCGCGGCGCCTTGCGCGGCAAACCCTGGCACTCGAATTTGAGCGCAAGAATTAGCCGTACAGGCCACTAGACCGCCGGCCCCCTCATCTCAAAGTCCCTGCTCTGCGAATGGCACGGCCAGCGCCAGGGCCTGGTCCAGTGCGGCGACGTCGACGCCGCCACCCTGAGCCATGTCCGGACGACCACCGCCCTTGCCACCCACCGCCGCAGCGGCTTGTTTCATCAGATCGCCAGCCTTGAGTTGGCTGGAGAGGTCCTTGGTCACGCCGGCCACCAGCACAACCTTGCCCTCATGCTCGCTGCCCAGCAGGATCACTGCGTGGCCGAGCTTGTTCTTCAGCTGATCGACCAGCGCCAGCAGTGCCTTGCCGTCCTGTCCATCCAGGCGGGCGGCGAGCACCTTGGCGCCCTTGACCTCAACGGCCGCGTTGGAGAGATCATCCCCGGCGGCGCTGGCGGCCTTGGCCTGCAGCTGTTCCAGCTGCTTCTCCAGCTGGCGGTTGCGCTCGAGCACAGCCGACAGCTTGTCGATCAGGTTGTCGCGGTTACCCTTCACCAGCTGCGCGGCTTCCTTGACCTGCTCTTCGGCAGCGTTCAGGTAGGCCAGCGCAGCAGCCCCGGTGACCGCTTCGATACGGCGCACGCCAGAGGCCACGCCGCCTTCGCTGATGATCTTGAACAGGCTGATGTCACCGGTGCGCTTGGCGTGGATACCGCCGCACAGCTCCACCGAGAAATCGCCGCCCATGCTCAGCACACGCACGGTGTCGCCGTACTTCTCGCCGAACAACGCCATGGCACCCTTGGCCTTGGCGGTTTCGATGTCGGTCAGTTCGGTTTCCACCGCAGTGTTCTTGCGCACTTCACGGTTGACGATGTCTTCCAGGGCCTTGATCTGCTCCGGTTTCACCGCCTCGAAGTGGCTGAAGTCGAAACGCAGGCGCTGGCTGTCGACCAGCGAGCCTTTCTGCTGTACGTGTTCGCCCAGTACCTGGCGCAGCGCTTCGTGCAGCAGGTGGGTGGCGGAGTGGTTCAGCGAGGTGGCGTGCTGCACGTCGGCATCGACCTTGGCCTCGACCGGGGAGCCGATCACCAGCGCACCGCTGGCAACCACGCCGTGGTGCAGGAAGGCACCACCGGTCTTGGTGGTGTCGCGCACATCGAAGCGCGCAGCGCCAGCCTGCAGGTAACCGGTGTCACCCACCTGGCCACCGGATTCGGCGTAGAACGGCGTGCGGTCGAGCACGACCACGCCCTGCTCGCCTTCACCCAGCTGGTCGACGGCCTGGCCGTCCTTGTACAGGGCGATGATCTTGCCCTGGCCTTCGGTGGCCTCGTAGCCGAGGAACTCGGTGGCGCTGTCGACCTTGACCAGGCTGTTGTAGTCCATGCCGAAGGCGCTGGCGGAACGGGCACGTTCACGCTGGGCGTCCATCTCGCGCTCGAAACCGGCTTCGTCGATGGTCAGCTCGCGCTCACGGGCGATGTCGGCGGTCAGGTCCATCGGGAAGCCGTAGGTGTCGTACAGCTTGAACACCACGTCGCCCGGCACCACATCACCCTCGAGCTGGGCCAGGTCCTGCTCGAGGATGCGCAGGCCCTGCTCCAGGGTCTTGGCGAACTGTTCTTCTTCAGCCTTGAGCACGCGCTCGATGTGCGCCTGCTGGCTGTTCAGTTCCGGGAAGGCCTCGCCCATTTCAGCGACCAGCGCGGCAACGATCTGGTAGAAGAAGCTGCCTTTGGCGCCCAGCTTGTTACCGTGGCGGCAGGCGCGGCGAATGATGCGGCGCAGCACGTAGCCACGGCCTTCGTTGGACGGCAGCACGCCGTCGGCGATCAGGAAGCCGCACGAACGGATGTGGTCGGCGACCACTTTCAGCGAGGCCTGGCCCTCATTGCTGCAACCGATGGCCTTGGCCGCGGCCGACAGCAGGTTCTGGAACAGGTCGATCTCGTAGTTCGAGTGCACGTGCTGCAGCACGGCGCTGACGCGCTCCAGGCCCATGCCGGTGTCCACAGACGGCGCTGGCAGCGGGTGCAGCACGCCGTCGGCGGTGCGGTTGAACTGCATGAAGACGTTGTTCCAGATCTCGATGTAGCGATCGCCGTCTTCTTCCGGCGAGCCGGGCGGGCCGCCCCAGATGTCCGGGCCGTGGTCGTAGAAGATCTCGGTGCACGGGCCGCATGGGCCGGTGTCGCCCATGGTCCAGAAGTTGTCGGAAGCGTACGGTGCGCCCTTGTTGTCGCCGATGCGCACCATGCGCTCGGCCGGCACGCCGACTTCCTTGGTCCAGATATCGTAGGCTTCGTCGTCAGTGGCGTAGACGGTGACCCAGAGCTTTTCCTTGGGCAGGTTCAGCCATTTTTCCGAAGTCAGGAAGGTCCAGGCGAAAGTGATCGCGTCGCGCTTGAAGTAGTCACCGAAGCTGAAGTTGCCCAGCATTTCGAAGAAGGTGTGGTGACGCGCGGTGTAACCGACGTTTTCCAGGTCGTTGTGCTTGCCGCCTGCGCGCACGCACTTCTGGCTACTGACGGCACGCGTGTAGGCACGCTTCTCCGCACCGAGGAAGCAGTCCTTGAACTGGTTCATGCCGGCATTGGTGAACAGCAGGGTCGGGTCGTTGTTCGGGATCAGCGAACTGGAGGCGACTCGGGTATGTCCCTGCTCTTCGAAGAAGCGAAGGAAGGCTTCACGGATTTCTGCGCTTTTCATAGGTTCTTCCACGGAAACGGCGGCCGTTTGGGCTAATACGTCGAATCGACGAAACGACGGCAAAGGGCGCCATTATATCCAGCCTGAACGGGAGATACAGTGTGTTTGTACACCAGAACAGCAATCGGCGGATGAAAAGCCGTTCATTAGCACGGCCACGGCGGAAAAGCAGCCCTGCGGGCCCACCCATGCGGTACATAAGCAACACCTGACCCGCGCAGTGGAACGGGATCCTGCCGACCCACCCTCGCTGCCGGAGCACTCCATGCCTGAGCTGAACATATCCAAACTCCACTCGGACCCGCATCCGCTACCCCACGGCATCATGCAGGCCAACCCGAGACCGATCTACTACATCGACGCCCGGGAACCCGGCCACTCGCAAACCGCCTTCGACAATAACGAAGACAACCCTCGGCAGCAGACCGAGGTCAAGTACATCCAGGCCGACGAAAATGTGCGAATTACGCTCGAACGCGCCTATCCATTGGGGCGGCGCTATCGCCGCGGCACCCAGAACAGCGAACTGCTGGTCTTCAACGTGGCCCCGCGTGCGCTGCGCGCGAATGAACAGCAAAAGCGCGTACGTATCGCCCCTCGCGAATGCCTGCTGGAAGTGACCATCAACGATGCGGTATTCATGGTCCCCGCGCATACCGCCCAAGCCATTGCCATTCGCCTCACCGATGGCAATCACCACGTGGTCATCGCCCCGGAGGTGAAGAAGACGGTGCTGATCGACATGATAGGGACCGGCAACAGGATCGAGACCGGCGCAGGTATCGTCCACATCGACGCCCATACCGGCACGCACCAGATTGTGGTCGGTAGCGGCCCGGTACTCATCGACAAGGGCGACGCGGTTGTCAACGTCACGGGGCACCGCCTGCTCGGCCGCGAGTCCTCCAGGGTCGAGCTCTACCGCAATGCCGAAAACGATGCACGACTGGCCCGGCCCGTGATGGCCGAACATCAGGCCCTGGGCAATATCGGCGTGCGATTGACGGGTAGCGACCAATTCAGCCAAGCGGCAGAGGATGCGCTGGAACTGCTGCGCAAACTACCCTGTGGCCAGGCGCTACTGGCGGCCCTGGATAAAAAGGCCGGGCAGTCCGGAGCCCCGATCAGCGTGATCGAAGCAGCCAGACACCAATTCACGACCTATACACCCAGCGACCACGAAGAAGATGAAGACGAAGGCCACTTCATCATCGACGAAAACCAGAGTAGCTGGGGATACAGCGGCGGCACACTGGCATACAACCCAGGCTGGTCGACCGCTGCGCAACTGCCACTGCTCGACCTGTACCGCTGCCTGTGCCAAGGCTGGAACTCGATGTCAGGCACCGTGTTTCCGGGCCAGACCGAGGTTCAAGGCAAAAACGGCGCCTATCCGGTGGACAACCTGCTCCTACAGAGCATCGGCTTGCCCACCGATTGCAGGTTCACATTCGGCGGCAGCACCGCCCTGAACACCAACCCACCCGCCTTCACTGAAAACGGGCTGCGTCAGGCGTTGCAACTGGAGCTGCGCACACAGCCGTGAACCCAGGCTATCGGGGCCAGCTCAGCCTAATCGCTGGCCGGAGTCGGGAACGATCAGAATCCCCGCCCTGAGGCCATTCTTGACCTTGGGGTTGGGGAAGATGATGCGCGCGCCCTCCTCCTCGACCACCCAACGCGTCTCGGCCAGGTCCTCGGCCAGCAAGTAGCCCTTGCTCAGCTCGGAGAAATTCTCGATGTCCGCCGGCAAGTGCAGGTGGAAGCTGTCGCTATGCTTGATGATCTCGCGGGAAACGCTGAACAGCTGCAGGCCATCCAGCGAGCCTTCGCCTTCGGGCTCGGTGTTTTCGATGATGCTGATCAGCCGCTCCTCCAGCTTGTCGAGGTTGACCTCCTCGTTCTGGCCGAACGGGCGGGCCTTTCCCAACTCCAGGGTGAAGGCTTCGGCCTCCAACTGCTCGTAGGTGAAGGCGCTGAAAGTGATGGAAGACTTGCTCTGCAACAACACCGCCTCCATGCCCGCCGCCGCCAGGCGTGCCAGCTCGCGACGGGAATGCTTGCGCCCCTCTTTATAAGGGTACAAGGCGAACTGCTCGATCTTCGAGCCGCGGATGGCGGTATGCAAGTCGTAGTGCAGGCGGTTGCGCCCCGGCTTGCTGAAGAATACCCGGGCGAACTGTTCCAGCTCGGCGGCACGCAATGCCTCGAAGCCACTGGACAGCTCGTGGCGGCCGTTGAACAGGCGGTTGATGTCCTGCTCGATAAAGCGCTCGCCCTTGCGGATGGCTGCCGGGTTGCCGAACAGGAACAGCACCCGGGCCTTGGGTTTGATCTTGCCGTTGGCCACGCCATGCAGCAGCCGCTCGAGCAACTCGATCGGCGCCGTTTCGTTGCCGTGGATGCCGGCGGACAGCAGCAGGTCCAGCCCGCAATCCTCGTTTTCGGCCGGGCGCACTTCGAGCGCGCCCTCCCCCAGCCAGCGCAAACGCGCGCCCTTGGATGTCACTTGGGTCTTCTCGGCCGGTTCGTGATCGGTGAGGGTCAGCTCAAGCAATTTGCCAAGGGCGAGCATAGGTACTTCCTTAGTGGTGGTGGCCGCAATCGGGGCCATGGACGTGATCGTCGTCTTCGCCGACCTCCGCCGGTTCCATTTCCAGCTGCAGGCTGACCAGGTTGGTGGCCATCGGGCGCAGCAGCAGGTTGGCGTACTCGGTGTCGTCTTCCTCGACATCCACGCCGATCAGCAGCTGGCCACGACCATCCTGCTGAATCCACACTTCCTTGCCTTGCCAGACGACGGCAAAGCGGGTGCAGGAAGTTTCCAGCTGGGTGCCGTCTTCATCTTCCAGGATAAGGCGCAGGGCGTCGGTCATTGCAAAGTCTCTCTTCAAGGTTGGCGTTGGAACGGATACACCGAGCCCAACTTCAGGATCTGGGTCAATTCGTCCAGTGCCGTACGGCATTCCACCAGCAATTGCGGGTCGGCCAGGTCCGCCTCGCCAAGGCGATCGCGGTAATGCTTGTCGACCCACTGCACCAGGGTGTCGTACAGCGAGGCGGTCATGATAACGCCTTGGTTGACCGCTGCCAGTTCCGTTTCCTTCAACGCCACGCGCAAACGCAGGCAAGCCGGCCCACCGCCGTTCTGCATGCTCTGCTTGAGGTCGAACACTTTCACCTCCCGCACCGGGCCGCCCTGGCTGGTCAACTGGCCCAGATAGGCCCAGACCCGCTCGTTGTTGCGGCACTCTTCCGGCACCACCAGCAGCATGGAGCCGTCGTCGCGGCTGAGCAACTGGCTGTTGAACAGGTATGAACGCACCGCGTCCTCTACCGTCACCGCCGCCCGCGGCACGCAGATGGCCTGGAAGTTGCCACCCTTGCTGGCCAGTTTAGCTCGCAGTTGGCCAAGTACCGCGTCCGTCTCGAGGAAAGCGTCCTCGTGGTAGAACAGCACCTCGCCGTTGCCCACAGCAATCACATCGTTGTGGAACACGCCCTGGTCGATTACCGCCGGGTTCTGTTGAGCGTAGACCACGCCGTCATCGCTCAGGCCATGCAGCCGGGCCACGGCCTGGGAGGCTTCCAGGGTCTGCCGGGCCGGGTACTTCTGCGGCGCCGGGTAGCGGCTGTCGAAGGCGCTGCGGCCGTAGACGAAGAACTCCACGCCGGCCTCGCCATACGTACGGCAGAAGCGAGTGTGGTTGGCCGCCCCCTCGTCACCGAACTGTGCCACGGCAGGCAGTGCCGCGTGGTGGGCAAAGTGCTTGTCGTTGCTGAACATGGCCCCCAGCACGCGGCTGGTGGTCGGGTGCTCGATGCTGCGGTGGTACTTGCAGTTGAGGTTGGCAGCAGTGAAATGCACGCGGCCATCGGCAGTGTCGGCACTGGGGCTGACCGTGGCGGCGTTGGCCACCCACATGCTCGAAGCCGAGCAACTGGCCACCAGCAATGGCATGGCTTCCTTGGCGGCACGCTGGATCACTTCGGCATCGCTGCCGCTGAAGCCCAGGCGGCGCAGTGCAGCCACGTCCGGGCGCTCCTGCGGTGCCAGCACGCCCTGCTTGAAGCCCATGTCGGCCAGCGCTTTCATCTTCGCCAGGCCCTGGCGCGCGGCTTCGCGCGGGTTGGAACCCTGCTGGCTGTTGCTCTGCGAAGCCACGTTGCCGTAGGACAGGCCGCCATAGTTGTGGGTAGGCCCCACCAGGCCATCAAAATTCACTTCGTAGGATTTCATCGGCTAGGCTCCGTGACCTGTTGTTATAGGGTGACGCCCGGCGTCAAGGTTGCCGGCAAGGCAAGGCTGGCGGTCTCCAGCGAAGCCACGGGGTAAGCGCAGTAATCCGCTGCGTAATAGGCGCTGGCGCGGTGGTTGCCACTGGCGCCCACGCCGCCGAACGGCGCACTGCTGGCGGCACCGGTCAGTTGCTTGTTCCAGTTGACGATGCCGGCGCGGCTGCGCAGCCAGAAGTACTGGTAACGGGCGTGGGAGTCGGACAGCAAGCCGGCGGCCAGGCCGTACTGGGTGTTGTTGGCCTCATCGATGGCGGCATCGAAGTCGGCATAGCGGATCACCTGCAGCAGCGGGCCGAAGAACTCTTCGTCCGGGCGCTCGGCCACAGCGGTGACATCGACAATGCCTGGGGTCAGCAGTGCGGCGTCGGCCTGCGGCTGGGTCATTTCCAGCAGCTTCACAGCACCCTTGGCGACCAGTTCGGCCTGGGCCGCAATCAGCGCCCGCGCCGCCTGCAGCGAGATCACCGAACCCATGAACGGCGCCGGCTGCTGGTCGAACGCCCCGACCGTGATGGATCTGCTCACCTCGACCAGGCGCGCGATCAGCGCATCACCCCAGGCGCCTTGCGGCACCAGCAGACGACGGGCGCAGGTGCAGCGCTGGCCGGCGGAAATGAACGCCGACTGGATAATGGTGTACACCGCCGCATCGAGGTCCTTGACCTCGTCCACCACCAGCGGGTTGTTACCGCCCATTTCCAGGGCCAGGATCTTGTCCGGGCGGCCGGCGAACTGCTGATGCAGCAGGTTGCCGGTGCGGCTGGAGCCAGTGAAGAACAAGCCATCGATACCTGGGTTGGCGGCCAGTGCCACACCCGTTTCGCGCGCGCCCTGCACCAGGTTGAGCACACCCGCCGGCAACCCGGCGGCAATCCAGCAATTGACGGTCAGTTCGGCCACCTTGGGCGTCAGCTCACTGGGCTTGAACACCACGCAGTTACCAGCCAGCAGCGCTGGCACGATATGGCCGTTTGGCAGGTGACCAGGGAAGTTGTACGGGCCGAACACCGCCACCACGCCATGGGGCTTGTGCCGCAGCACGGCCGTGGCATCGGCCAGCGGGCCGCTCTTTTCGCCGGTGCGCTCGCGGTAGCTCTGCACCGAGATCGCGACCTTGTTGATCATGCTGGTGACTTCGGTCGCCGACTCCCACAGGGGCTTGCCGGTTTCCTCGCCGATGCACTGGGCCATGGCTTCGGCATGCGCTTTCAGTTGCGCGGCGAACTTCTCCAGCACATCGATACGCGCCTCCAGGCTCAATTGCGCCCAAGCCGGGAAGGCCTGACGCGCAGCCTGCACGGCGGCATCCACCTGGCTGGCGTCAGCACCCTGCCCCTGCCAGACGACGGCTTGCGTCACCGGGTTGAGCGACTGCAGGGTTTCGCCCTGGCCAACCTGCCAATTGCCTGCGATGTAATGCGTGGTCATTTACTGGGCCTCCCGGCTTGCCGACAGCGGCACGGCGCGCACGTTGTCGCCGGCGCCCATGCGCAGGCGCTTGGCGGTCAGGGGGTCGACCACCAGGGTACCGGCAGCCAGCCGCGCAGGTGCGGCCGTGATGCGGCAATCGTCGCGCTTGCGGTTGTGGATGATGTAAGGCGTCGCGTCATCGCCCGGCGTGCCCACCGCCAGCACCAGGGTCTGGCTCTCGCGCACGGCGCGAATCCTGGAGGTGTCGCACTCGATGGCGGGGCCGGCGTCGAAGATGTCGACGTAGCCCTGGTAGTTGAAGCCTTCCTGCTTGAGCATGGCCAGCGCCGGCTCGGTGTCCTTGTGCACGCGACCGATCACGTTGCGCGCCGCCTCGGACAGGAAGCAGGTGTACAGCGGGAACTTCGGCATGAGTTCGGCAATGAACGACTTGTTGCCCACGCCGGTGAGGTAGTCGGCCTGGCTAAACTCCATCTTGAAGAAGTGCCGGCCCAGGCTTTCCCAGAACGGCGAGCGGCCCTGCTCGTCGGACATGCCGCGCATTTCGGCGATGATCTTCTTGCCGAACAGCTCGGGGAACTCGGCAATGAACAGCATGCGCGCACGCGACAGCAGGCGGCCGTTGAGGCCGGAGCGGTAGTCGCTGCGCAGGAACAGCGAGCACAGCTCGGAGTTGCCGGTCAGGTCGTTGGCCAGGAACAGGGTGGGGATTTCGCGGTAGATCTTCAGCTCCTGCGAGGCGCTGACGGTCAGGCCGACCCGGTAGTTGTACCAGGGCTCGCGCAGGCCGACGGCACCGGCGATGGCACTGATGCCCACCACCATGCCTTCGTCGTTTTCCAGCACGAACAGGTAGTCGGTGTCGCCACGCTCGGCTTCGCCGCGGAAGCTCTTCTCCGCCCAGCCAACGCGATGCCCCAGGCGCTCTTCGTTGGCCGGCAGCGTGGTCAGCCCGGTGGTACCGGTGCTGCGTGCCAATTCGATCAACGCAGGCAAATCGCTGCTGCGTACAGGACGAACGATCATGCTATCTCCTTTTGCGGCGGCGGCGGCCGGCGCGAAACTCTTCTAACGCATCAATCCCGAAACGTCTGTTGCCAGACCTCAGACCGCAACCAGGCGCACGCTGGCACCCTCGCCCACCCCCAGCGCCTCGGCGGCTGCCGGGCTCAGGCTGACCGGCTTGCCGGGCACCCAGTCCAGGTCCAGCAGCACCGCGCGGTAGTCCTGCAACTGGCCGTTGCACACCAGGTACGGGCGCCCGCCCTTGACCGGGGCTTCCTCGAGCCTCACCGGCACAACCCGGCTCTGGGCGATCGAGCGGATACCCGAGGTGCGCGCATGCAGGGTCGGGCCACCGTCGAAGATGTCGATGTAGTGCTCGGTCTCGAAGCCTTCGCGCATGAGGATGTCGAAGGTAATCTGCGCCCGCGGGTGCACCTGGCCCATGGCTTCCTGAGCCAGGTCAGGCAGCAGCGGCACGTAGATCGGGTAGTGCGGCATCAGTTCGGCGAGGAAGGTGCGGCTCTTCAGGCCGCACAGGCGCTCGGCGTCGGCGTAGTTGAGGTCGAAGAAGTTGCGGCCGATGGCATCCCAGAACGGCGATTCGCCCTGCTCGTCGCTGTAGCCGACGATCTCGGTCACCACCGAGTCGGCGAAACGCTCCGGGTGAGCGGCCATGAACAGCAGGCGGCCACGCGAATTGAGCTCGGCCCAGCCACTGTTCACCAGTTCCGGCAGCACATAGAAGCTGGTCAGCAAGCTGTTGCCGGTCAGGTCATGGCACAGCGAGAGCACATGGATCTTGTTGTGGATCTTCAGCTCGCGCGAGGCGTGCACGAAGGTCTCGTTACGAAAGCTGTAGAACGGCTCGGAGTAGCCGGCCGAAGCGACGATGGCCGAGCAACCGGCCAGCTTGCCGGTTTCGCTGTCCTCGAGCACGAAGAAGTAGCTTTCTTCACCGTTGAAGCTGACCTCGGCGGCGAAGGAAGTCTCGGATGCGGCGATCTTGTCGCCCAGGCGAGCGGTGTCGTCCGGCAGCGAGGTGACACCAATGGGGCTGTCTGCAGCCATGCGCTGCACTTCGTTCAGATCAGCCATTTGCGCGGGGCGCATCACCAGCATGGTGTCACTCCTTTGGAATCGGGCCGCTCACGGCGGCACGGAAAAACGGCAGATGCACTGGCACCTGCACTGGAATCGGGTATCACCGGCCCGGTACAGACTCGGGCTGAGCCTGCACCGTGGCCGGCAAAGAGACCGCGGGCGGATCAGCCCTTGGTCAGGGTGGCCACGGCGCGCTCGAAGCGGTCCAGGCCTTCGTCGATGTCGGCGTCTTCAACTACCAGGCTTGGCGCGAAGCGGACCACGTCCGGGCCGGCCTGCAGCACCATCACGCCTTCTTTCTCGGCGGCGTTGAGCACGTCCTTGGCCTTGCCTTTCCAGGCCTCGGTCAGCACGCAGCCCAGCAGCAGGCCAACGCCACGCACCTGGCTGAACAGGTTGTACTCCTGGCCGATCTGCTCCAGGCGGACCTTGAAGCGCTCATGCTTGGCCTTGATACCGGCCAGGGTTTCCGGGGTGTTGACCACGTCCAGCACCGCGCAGGCGACGGCGCAGCCCAGCGGGTTGCCGCCGTAGGTGGTGCCGTGGGTGCCGACAGCCAAGTGCTTGGCCAGCTCGGTGGTGGTCAGCATGGCACCGATCGGGAAACCGCCGCCCAGGCTCTTGGCGCTGGTCAGGATGTCCGGGGTAACGCCGTAGTGCTGGTAGGCATACAGCGAACCGGTACGGCCAACGCCGGTCTGCACTTCGTCGAAGATCAGCAGGGCGTTGTGTTCGTCACACAGTTTGCGCGCGCCTTCCAGGTAGGCCTTGTCGGCCGGCACCACGCCGCTCTCGCCCTGGATCGGCTCGATCACCACGGCGCAGGTCTTGTCGGAAATCTGTGCCTTCAGCGCTTCCAGGTCGTTGTACGGCACATGGCTGATGCCGGTGATCTTCGGGCCGAAACCATCGGAGTACTTCGGCTGGCCACCGACGCTTACGGTGAACAGGGTACGGCCGTGGAAGCTGTTCACGGTGGCGATGATTTCGTGCTTTTCCGGGCCGAAGCGGTCGTGGGCAACACGACGGGCCAGCTTGAAGGCGGCCTCGTTGGACTCAGCGCCGGAGTTGCAGAAGAACGCACGGTCGGCAAAGGTGGCGTCCACCAGCTTGTGGGCCAGGCGCAGGGCCGGCTCGTTGGTGAACACGTTGGATACGTGCCAGAGGGTATTGGCCTGCTCGGTCAGGGCCTTGACCAGTGCCGGGTGGCAGTGGCCCAGGGCGTTGACCGCGATGCCACCGGCAAAATCGATCAATTCACGACCCGACTGGTCCCAGACACGGGAGCCCTCGCCTCGCACAGGAATGAAGGCCGCCGGAGAATAGTTGGGGACCATGACCTGGTCGAAATCGGCACGTTGCACCGGGGCTTGCTCAACGGACATCTGAGTCTCCTGAAGAGGAACGCTGGCCTGGAAGTGGCGAGCGATGGGGGAATTGTAAGGACTGATCCGCGCCTGTCCTTGCGGCCAAGCGACAACTTGTTACAGCGCAAAACCCAGTTTTGACAAGGCTTTCGGCAATGCGACAAACACTGTCGCAATCGCGCAGTGTACGGGAGAGAGGGGGCTGGGTGAACGGGTGTACACATATAGAAGCGTGGTTGCCTGTACCGGCCGATTCGCGGGCACGCCCGCTCCCACCTGGACCGCACAGGCTTCAAACATCGCACAGACCTGCGGGAGAAAGGGCGCTGCCTGCACCGGCCTCTTCGCGGGTGAACCCGCTCCCACAGGACCTGTGCAAGATTCGAACGTTGTGCGGCCCCTGTGGGAGCGGCTTCAGCCGCAAAAGGGCCGGCACAGGGTAAGGAAATATCAGCCTTTTTCGGCAGGCGCCGAGCTCAGTTCGAACGGGCTGCTGCTACGCCGCTGGTTGCGATCCTCCCGCGGCGTTGCGCCAAAGAAGTTGCGGTAGGCACTGGAAAAATGCGGCCCCGAGGAGAAGCCGCAGGACAGCCCGATCTGGATGATCGACTTGCTGGTCTGCATCAGCATCTGCCGCGCCTTGTTCAGCCGCAGCTCCAGGTAATACTGGCTCGGCACGCGGTTCAGGTACTGCTTGAAGATACGCTCCAGCTGCCGGCGCGACACGCACACGTGCTGGGCAATTTCGTCGGTGGTCAGCGGCTCTTCGATGTTGGCTTCCATCAGCAGTACCGCCTGGGTCAGCTTGGGGTGGCTGGAGCCCAGGCGGTTCTGCAGCGGAATACGCTGGCGCTCGCCACCCTCGCGAATGCGCTCGACCACCAGTTCCTCCGACACCGCCCCGGCCAGCTCCGCCCCGTGATCACGGGCCAACACTGCCAGCAGCAGGTCGGTCACGGCCATGCCGCCACAAGCTGTCAGGCGATCGCGGTCCCAGTCGAACAGGTGACTGGTGGCGATGACCTTGGGGAAGCGCTCGGCAAAATCATCCTGCCAGCGCCAGTGCACCGCAGCCCGGTAACCGTCGAGCAGGCCCAGCATCGCCAGAGGGTAGACCCCGGCCGACAGGCCGCCAATCATGCAGCCACTGCGCGCCAACTGCTTGAGCGCCGTCGACAACGCAGCCCCCACCGTCAGCGGCTGCTCGTCAGCCAACAGGAACAGCTTGTGACACCCCTCCAGACGACCGTTCCACGGCTCGCCCGGCAAGCGCCAGCTACCCTCTTGCGCCGGCTCCGCCTGCAGGAAGACCAGATCGTAGACCACTTCCGGGTGCACCCGCTGCGCCACCTGCAACACTTCCTCGGCCAGCGCCAGAGTCAAGGGCTTGGTGCTTGGCCAGATGAGAAAACCGATTCGCTGGGTGGTCATAGGTGCGGTCCGAAACCTGAGGTCGTTCGAGTCTGTGCGCCGGGTCAGGCTGCGCTCGCCGCGCAGCATGCCCTATTCTGGTGCAAAAATGCAGCTTTTACTTCAGGCTGCCGGAGAGGAACTGCTTCAGGCGCTCCGACTGCGGGTTGGCCAGCACTTCGCGCGGGCAGCCGGTTTCTTCCACCAGGCCCTTGTGCAGGAACACCAGCTGGTTGGAAACCTCACGGGCAAAGCCCATTTCGTGGGTCACCACCACCATGGTGCGGCCTTCCTGGGCCAGCGACTGCATCACCTTGAGCACATCGCCCACCAGTTCCGGGTCCAGCGCCGAGGTCGGCTCGTCGAACAGCATGACCTCCGGTTCCATGGCCAGCGCCCGGGCAATTGCCACGCGTTGCTGCTCGCCACCGGACATGTGCCCCGGGAAGGCATCCTTGCGGTGGGCGACTCCGACCTTGGCCAGGTAATGCTCGGCCTTTTCCAGGGCCTCCTTGCGATTCACACCCAGCACATGCACCGGCGCTTCGATGATGTTTTCCAGCGCGGTCATGTGCGACCACAGGTTGAAGTGCTGGAAAACCATCGACAGGCGCGAGCGCATGCGCTGCAACTGACGCGGGTCGGCGGCCTTGAGCGCGCCGTCCTTGCCCGGTACCAGCTTCAACTCTTCGTTGTTGAGCAGGATCTTCCCGGCGTGCGGTTGCTCCAGCAGGTTGATGCAGCGCAGGAAGGTCGACTTGCCCGAACCGCTGGAGCCGATGATGCTGATGACATCGCCTGCCTTGGCCGACAGGGACACGCCCTTGAGCACTTCATGGCTGCCGTAGCGCTTGTGCAGGTCTTGGACTTCGAGTTTGTACATGCTGTCGATTCTCACAAAGCGGTCAGTGCTTGCGCGGCGCCAGGTAGCCGAGCCAGCGGCGTTCGGCCATCTTGAACAGGCGCACCAGGATGAAGGTCAGGCACAGGTAGAACACGCCCGCCGTGATATAGGCCTCGAAAGGCAGGTAGTACTGGGCATTGACCGTGCGCGCAGCGCCAGTGATGTCGATCAGGGTAACGATCGACGCCAGGCTGGTGGTCTGCAGCATCATGATCACTTCGTTGCTGTACTGCGGCAGCGCCCGGCGCAGGGCCGACGGCAGCAGGATGCGCCGGTACATCTTCATGCGCGACATGCCCATGGCCTTGGCCGCCTCGATTTCGCCATGCGGCGTGGCCTTGAGGCTGCCGGCGATGATTTCGGCGGTGTAGGCACTGGTGTTGATGCCGAATGCCAGGCAGGCGCAGAAGGTAGCACTGGACAGCAGCGGCCACAGGAAGCTTTCGCGCACCGCCTCGAACTGTGCCAGGCCATAGTAGATCAGGAACAGCTGCACCAGCATCGGCGTGCCGCGGATCACGTAGGTGTAAAGCCACGCCACGAGATTGACCGCTGGCTGCTTGGACACTCGCATCAGGCCCAGCGGAATGGCCGCCAGCAGCCCGAAGAACAGCGAAATCGCCAGCAGCTTGAGGGTGGTCAGCAGGCCGCCGAAGTACATCGGCAGTGCCTCCCAGACGACGTTGTAGTCGAAGATCATAGTTCAGCCACCTTGACGCCAACCGAGTAGCGGCGCTCGAGATACTTCAGGGCCAGCAGCGAGATGCTGGTCAGCACCAGGTACAGGGCCGCCACCGCCAGGAAGAAGGTGAAAGGCTCACGGGTGGCATCGGCCGCCTGCTTGGCCTTGAACATCATGTCCTGCAGGCCCACTACCGAAATCAGCGCGGTGGCCTTGGTCAGCACCAGCCAGTTGTTGGTGAAGCCCGGGATCGCCAGGCGAATCATTTGCGGCACCTGGATGCGGAAGAACACCTGGCGGTTGCTCATGCCATACGCCACGCCCGCTTCGGCCTGGCCTTTGGGAATACCGAGGAACGCACCGCGGAAGGTTTCCGACAGGTAGGCACCGAAGATGAAGCCCAGGGTACCGATACCCGCGATCAGCGGATTCAGGTCGATGTAGTCTTCATAACCGAGCAGCGGCGCAACCCGGTTGATAATGTCCTGCCCGCCGTAGAAGATCAGCAGGATCAGGACCAGGTCCGGAATACCACGAATCACCGTGGAATACAGATCGCCCAGCCAGGCCAGCCAGCGCACCGGCGACAAGCGCAGCGCCACACCGATCAGGCCGAGCACGATGGCCAGGGCCATCGACGACAGGGCGAGCTGAAGCGTCAGCCACGCCCCGTCGAGGATGACTGCCCCGTAGCCTTTTAACATGATGAGGTCCTCGACCTAGAGAATGAAAAATGGTGCAAACCTCAGAGCCTCTGCTGTTTGCACCATTGCACAGGTGAAACCCGACGTCTTAGTTCGAGTCTGGACCGTAGATATCGAAGTTGAAGTACTTCTTCTCGATTTCTTTGTACTTGCCGTTGGCACGAATGGCGTCGATGGCCGCGTTGATGCGGTCGACGTTGGCCTTGTCACCCTTGCGCACGGCAATGCCGATGCCGTCGCCGAAGTACTTGGCGTCGGTGAAGGCCGGGCCTACGAAGGCGAAGCCCTTGCCGGCGTCGGTCTTGAGGAAGCCGTCTTCCAGCAGGGTGGCGTCAGCCACGGTGCCATCGAGGCGGCCAGCTGCCACGTCCAGGTAGATTTCGTTCTGGGTGCCGTAAGGAACCACGGTGGCACCTTTGGCGCCCAGTACTTCCTTGGCGAAGCGGTCGTGGATCGAGCCGCGCTGCACACCAATCTTCTTGCCCTTGAGCTCATCCAGGCTGTCGCTGACGGCGGTACCTTCCTTCATCACCAGGCGCGCCGGGGTCAGGTAGTAGCGCTTGGTGAAGTCGACCGATTTCTTGCGGTCTTCGGTAATCGACATGGACGACAGGATGGCGTCGATCTTGCGCACTTTCAGCGCCGGGATCAGGCCGTCGAACTCCTGCTCGACCCATGTGCACTTGGTCTTCATCTCTTCGCACAGGGCGTTGCCGATGTCGTAGTCAAAACCGGCAATGCTGCCGTCTGGCTGCTTGAAGGCGAAGGGTGGGTAGGCGGCTTCGATGCCGATTTTCAGCGGTTTTTCATCGGCCTGCGACACCAGGGAAAACACGGACAGCGCCAGGGCGCCAAGCAGTGCGAGCTTCTTCATCAGGTAACTCCATCGGTACGGGGCAATACAAGGCAGGTAACGGCTGCCCGATATGCGAATGGGTACAACGCGAGCCGCGCAGGGTTCGACCAAGGCCGCAGACCACGAGCGAGTGAGTGGCATTTTAACGACAGCCCGGTAGTCGATATTTCTTCAAAGCGACAACTACTTACAGAAGCGCTTGAAACGGCAACGGGCGATGTTGACAGCCATTGCAAAATATGCAAGAGCGCAAGAAATAGAACCTATAGTACTAGCAATTCCCGGGCCTATTATTGGCAAAGCCTTGTATTACGGCAAGTGCAGCGTGCCGGGTCGCAAAAAAGGCTGCGAAAACGCACCGAAACAGGCCGGATTTGTTTCCTGGCGCCCCGATATTGTGCGACGCCGGTGACAGAACAGTTACCGATGAATGTCGGGTAACAGTAAAGCAAAAACCCCGCCGGTTGCCCGGGCGGGGTTCTTGTTGGCTGGCCTCACTGATACAACACAGCCCTCAGGCATATACCTCACCCTGTGGGAGCGGCTTCAGCCGCGAACACCGGCAACGCCGGTGCCATCCACCGCGCTGGGTTCTTCGCGGCTAAAGCCGCTCCCACAGAGATAGCGCAACGCCTCCAGCGTTTGCGAGCTTCGCTATCAGGCCGAAGCCAGGCTCATGGCCTTGTGGGTATCGATCAGGTGTTGCACAACACCCGGGTCGGCCAAGGTCGAGATATCACCCAGGGCATCGTACTCACCGGTGGCAATCTTGCGCAGGATGCGGCGCATGATCTTGCCCGACCGGGTCTTCGGCAGCCCCGGCGCCCACTGGATCACATCCGGCGAGGCGATCGGGCCGATTTCCTTGCGCACCCAGTTCTTCAGCTCCAGGCGCAGCTGCTCGCTGGCCTCGATACCGGCATTGAGGGTGACATACACATAGATGCCCTGCCCCTTGATGTCGTGCGGCACACCCACCACCGCGGCCTCGGCCACTTTCGCATGCGCCACCATGGCGCTTTCAATTTCGGCAGTACCCATGCGGTGACCGGACACGTTCAGCACATCATCCACGCGACCGGTGATCCAGTAGTAGCCATCCTCGTCGCGGCGCGCACCGTCGCCGGTGAAGTACATGCCACGGAAGGTCTTGAAGTAGGTGTCGACGAAACGGTCATGGTCGCCGTACAGCGAACGCGACTGGCCCGGCCAGGAATCGAGGATCACCAGGTTGCCCTCGGCAGCGCCCTCGATCAGGTTGCCCAGGTTATCCACCAGCGCCGGCACCACGCCGAAGAACGGACGCGTTGCCGAGCCTGGCTTGAGGCCGGTGGCGCCAGGCAGCGGGCTGATCAGGATGCCGCCGGTCTCGGTCTGCCACCAGGTGTCGACGATCGGGCAACGCTCCTTGCCCACGGCCTTGTAGTACCAGTTCCAGGCTTCGGGGTTGATCGGCTCACCCACCGAGCCCAGCAGGCGCAGGCTGGAGCCATCGGCACCTTCGACTGCAGCCTGCCCTTCGGCCATCATCGCGCGGATAGCGGTTGGCGCGGTGTACAGGATGTTGACCTTGTGCTTGTCGATGATCTTCGACACACGAGTGATGTCCGGGTAGTTCGGCACGCCCTCGAACAGCAGGGTGGTGGCGCCGTTGGCCAGCGGGCCATAGACGATGTAGCTGTGGCCAGTGACCCAACCCACGTCAGCGGTGCACCAGTACACCTCGCCCGGGCGATAGTCGAACACGCGCTCATGGGTCAGCGCGGCGTATACCAGGTAGCCGCCGGTGGTGTGCAGCACGCCCTTCGGCTTGCCGGTGGAGCCGGAGGTATAAAGGATGAACAGCGCTTCCTCGGCACCCATCTCTTTCGGCGCGCAATGGCTGGAGGCGACTTTCATCAGGTCTTCGTACCAGATGTCGCGGTGCTGGTGCCAGGCAATGTCGCCACCGGTGCGCTTGCACACGATGATCTTTTGCACGCTGTTGGTTTCAGGGTTGGTCAGCGCCAGGTCGACGTTGGCCTTGAGCGGGGTACGGCGGCCACCGCGCACGCCTTCGTCTGCGGTGATCACGACCTTGGACTTGCAGTCGATGATACGGCCAGCCAGCGCTTCGGGCGAGAAGCCGCCGAACACCACCGAGTGAATCGCACCGATACGGGCACAGGCCAGCATGGCGACCACGGCTTCGGGGATCATCGGCATGTAGATGGTGACCACGTCACCCCGGTGCACATCCTGGCCACGCAGGGCGTTGGCGAACTTGCAGACCTGCTCGTGCAGTTCGCGGTAGGTGATGTTGCGGTGTTCGGAAGGGTCGTCGCCTTCCCAGATGATGGCCAACTGGTCACCACGCTCTTCGAGGTGGCGGTCCAGGCAGTTGGAGGAAACGTTCAGAGTGCCGTCGGCGAACCATTTGATATCGACGTGATGGTCGTCGAAGGAGGTCTGCTTGACCTTGGTGAACGGCTTGATCCAGTCGATGCGCTGGGCCTGCTCGCGCCAGAAGCCGTCCGGGTTGATCACCGATTGCTGGTACATGGCCTTGTAGGTGGCCTCGTCGGTCAGGGTGGTGGCCGCAACCTCGGGACGAACGGGATACAGTGGAGCCGCACTCATCTGTGTTACCTCGGTGTAATAGTTGTTTTTGTATGGAACCGTTTGTAACTGTACCAGAGCGACAAAAGCCATTCGACGTTGGTAGTAATTTGGTACGCCCGTCCCGACAAAGCGCTCTGGCACGCACCTTACAGCCCAGGCGAGAAATTACGGGCGCGGTTTACCAGAGGATTGTTACAGATTCTGTCAAAACACTTTATCAAAAGACCCACTGTTTCGGCCTTGGCCCCAGCCATAAAATTCACCTCGCCAGCAACGGCAAGGCGATTAACAACTGGTAACAGCCCCCACGAAGGCAAGCGTTAATCCCCCTCCAAACCTGATAGTTAAAACTAGCAATACTCGCGGCGCCATAAGCGCCGCGTGCCCCCCTCACGACCTTAGACAGGTAAATTGAAAATGAAAGCTTTACTGGTATTGGTACTTGGCAGTCTTTGCGGCGCGGCGATGGCCGGCGAAGCCAAAGATGCCGAGCAGATTCCGGTTGAACAATACAGTTACTCGCAGCACCTGGACATTGCCCGCGTCATTTCCATGAGCGAAGTGCCCAATGTGTGCGAAGTCGTGCCAGCCCGCATGACCTACGAGGACTCCAAGGGCCAGAAGCACATTCTCGAATACCGCGTGATGGGGAACGGCTGCTCGAACGGCTGATACCTTGTGAATTGGGGGCCCTGCGGGCCCCATTCGCGGGCTTGCCCGCTCCCACAGGTACAGCGCCTGCCCTGAATTTGGCGCGGTACCTGTGGGAGCGGGCAAGCCCGCGAAGAATATTGCACCTGATTAACAGGTTATTGACCAACCGCTTATTATTCTACCGACTTGCCCAACGAATAATCCCTCAACTTGTTGGCAATAGTAGTATGCGAAACACCCAGTCTTTTACCTAAAGCCCGACTACTCGGGAATTCCCCCATCAAACTTTCCAGTACCGCTTTTTCAAAGCGCCCGACAATCTGCGAAAGATCCCCATCCAGCGAAAACTCACCCAGCGGTTGGCGCACGCCGTAATCCGGCAAACGTATATGTTCACTTTTGACCACGCCGCCTTCGCATAACGAAACCGCCTGGAACAACACGTTTTCCAACTGCCTTACATTACCCGGCCAATGATACTGGCCGAGTTTGTCCATCGCCGCCGGCGCCAGGCGCGGCATGGCGCAGCCAATCTGCCGGCTGGCCTGGTCGAGAAAGTGCTGCACCAGCCCTTCCAGGCCATCCATGCATTCGCGCAATGGTGGAATGTGCAGCGACAATACATTGAGCCGGTGATACAGGTCCTGACGAAACTCGCCCCGGGCACACAATTCAGACAAATCCACCTGGGTCGCGCAGATCACTCGCACATCCAGGTACACCTCTTCATCGCTGCCTACGCGGCGGAAGCAGCCATCTTGCAGAAAACGCAGCAGCTTCACCTGCAAGCGCGGGCTCATCTCCCCTACCCCGTCGAGAAACAGCGTGCCACCGGCGGTCAGTTCCAGCAGCCCCAGCTTGCCCTCGGCCCGCGCCCCTTCGAATGCCCCGGGGCCGTAGCCGAACAGCTCGGTCTCGGCCATCGACTCGGGCAACCCGGCGCAGTTGAGCGCCATCAACGGCGACTGGCCGCGCGGGCTGGCCAGGTGGCAGGCACGCGCCAGCAACTCCTTGCCGGTACCGGTCTCGCCCTCGATCAGCAATGGCGCGTCCAGCGGTGCCATGCGCCGCGCCTCGCGCACCACCGCAGCCATCACCCGCGAGCTCTGGAAAATACTGTCGAAACCGCGCAACTCCTGCTTGCGCACGTTATAGATGCGCTCACCGATCCGGTCGGCGCGGTGCAGGGTCAGCACCGCGCCGGCCAGCGCCTCGCTGTCGTCGTGCTCGGACTGCAGCGGCGCGATATCGGCCAGGAACACATCGCCCTTGACCTTGATCCGCAGGCCATTGATGCGCGACTTGTTGGCCCGCACCAGCTCCGGCAGGTCGAAGTCCTCCACATAACGCGCCAGCGGCATGCCCGGCACCTCGTCCACCCGCACCCCCAGCAACTGCGCAGCGGCACGGTTGGCGGCGACGATGCTGCCGCCCATGTCGATCGACAATACCGGAAAGTCCAGCGCACCCAGCAACGCATTCAGCTCCATGTGCCGGCGCTCGCTGGGCATCAGCCCCACGCGTTTGACACCGAATACCCCGGCAATCGCCTCAAACTTGGGGCGCAGCGCCTGGAACTGCAGATTGATCAGGTTCGGGCAATGCAGGTAGATGGCGTTGCCATGGTCACCGCCCACCTCGCCGCGCAGCACGTTGATGCCGTACTCCACCAGCAGGTTGAGGATGTCGCGCAGGATGCCAATACGGTTCTGGCAATGCACTTTGATACGCATGAGGGCTCTCGAAGCGCCAATGTTTTTCAACACCGCGCGGAAAAGTCGTAAAGATAAGCTGACAAAAACAGCCGAAGCTTCAGCCAGATGCCTCGGATTTTCCGACACCTACGCCTTTTTGTAAAATTATCGTTACGAAAACATCGCCGAATGCCGGTCCCGCCCAATGGCCCACCCCGTGCAAAGTGGCCAGCGAAGGGATATTCCTTAGGCATGTCCTGCACATAACAAGAAAAGCCCTCACCAGGAGAGCCACATGAAACAGACGCAATACGTGGCACGCGAGCCCGATGCGCATGGTTTTATCGATTACCCGCAGCAAGAGCATGCGGTATGGAACACCCTGATCACCCGTCAGCTGAAAGTGATCGAAGGCCGCGCGTGCCAGGAATACCTGGACGGCATCGACCAGCTCAAGCTGCCCCATGACCGTATTCCGCAACTGGGCGAGATCAACAAGGTGCTGGGCGCCACCACCGGTTGGCAGGTTGCCCGGGTCCCGGCGCTGATTCCCTTCCAGACCTTCTTCGAACTGCTGGCCAGCAAGCGCTTCCCGGTGGCCACCTTCATCCGCACCCCGGAAGAGCTGGACTACCTGCAAGAGCCCGATATCTTCCACGAGATCTTCGGCCACTGCCCGCTGCTGACCAACCCCTGGTTCGCTGAATTCACCCATACCTACGGCAAGCTCGGCCTGGCCGCGACCAAGGAACAACGCGTTTACCTGGCGCGCCTGTACTGGATGACCATCGAGTTCGGCCTGATGGAAACCGCGCAAGGCCGCAAGATCTATGGCGGCGGCATCCTCTCGTCGCCAAAGGAGACCGTCTACAGTCTGTCTGGCGAGCCCGAGCACCAGGCCTTCGACCCGATCGAGGCCATGCGCACACCGTACCGCATCGACATCCTGCAGCCGTTGTATTTCGTGCTACCGAACATGAAGCGTCTGTTCGACCTGGCCCACGAAGACATCATGGGCATGGTTCACAAAGCCATGCAGCTGGGCCTGCACGCACCGAAGTTTCCACCCAAGGTCGCTGCCTGAGCGACCTTGCCGATAACAACTCGAACCGGAAAACACCACATGAATGCCTTGAACCAAGCCCATTGCGAAGCCTGCCGCGCCGACGCACCAAAGGTCACCGACGAAGAGCTGGCCGAGCTGATTCGCGAAATCCCGGACTGGAACATCGAAGTACGTGACGGCCACATGGAGCTGGAACGCGTGTTCCTGTTCAAGAACTTCAAGCACGCCCTGGCGTTCACCAATGCCGTGGGCGAGATCGCCGAGGCCGAAGGCCACCACCCGGGCCTGCTGACCGAGTGGGGCAAGGTCACCGTGACTTGGTGGAGCCACTCGATCAAAGGCCTGCACCGCAATGACTTCATCATGTGCGCACGCACCGACAAGGTGGCGGAGACGGCTGAAGGCCGCAAGTAAGCACTGAGAAACTGGAGCCTGTGGGAGCGGGTTCACCCGCGAAGCAGACACCGCGGTGCATGGCACCGGCTTCGCCGGTGTTCGCGGGTAAACCCGCTCCCACAGGGGCCCCAGTTTTTTGCAGGAAAAATGTTCGCTGTTCGCCCGCAAAACCGACAAGCGACCGCCAAAAAAACCCAAACTGTCATCCAGACTTGTGTATCCTGCCCCAGCTTTGCAAAGCTTCAAACGCGCCTGGCGCAGACTTTTCACTCACACTTGCGAGGAACGACGAGATGCATGAAATCCCGAATCTTCCCTTCCCAAGCCTGAACCCAGAAGAGCCAACCGTTACCGTTCACGCCGAACCGGCAGCTGCCGTCGAGCAGGATGGTGACGATCAATCCAGCGCTGACCAGGAATAACCGCGCATCCCCCGACTGTGTGAAAACGGCTGACCTGCGGGCCACCCCCCGTCATCACGTTTTCACACCGTCCAGAACCCACGTAGGCCCTCATGCCCCACTCACCGCGCCCCCTTGCGGTCACCCTGCAAGTCGTCTCCATCGTCCTCTTCACCTTCATCGGCTACCTGAACATCGGCATCCCGCTGGCCGTATTGCCCGGCTATGTGCACAACGACCTGGGCTTCAGTGCCGTGGTCGCGGGCCTGGTGATCAGCGTGCAGTACCTGGCCACCCTGCTCAGCCGCCCCACCGCCAGCCGCATCATCGACAACCACGGCAGCAAGAAGGCGGTCATGTATGGCCTGGCCGGCTGCGGGCTCAGCGGGGTGTTCATGCTGGCCTGCGCCTTCCTCACCCACCTCCCCTGGCTCAGCCTGGCCTGCCTGCTGGTCGGCCGCCTGGTACTCGGCAGTGCGGAAAGCCTGGTGGGCTCCGGTTCCATTGGCTGGGGCATTGGCCGCGTAGGTGCTGAAAACACGGCCAAGGTCATTTCCTGGAACGGCATCGCCAGCTATGGCGCGCTGGCCATCGGCGCTCCGTTGGGCGTGCTGATGGTCAAGAGCCTGGGCCTGTGGAGCATGGGCGTGAGCATCATCCTGCTGAGTGCGCTCGGGTTGCTGCTGGCCTGGCCCAAACAGGCCGCACCGATCGTCAGTGGCGTGCGCCTGCCGTTCCTGCGGGTGCTGGGCAAGGTGTTCCCGCACGGCTCGGGGCTTGCCCTGGGCTCGATCGGCTTTGGCACCATCGCCACCTTCATCACCTTGTATTACGCCAGCCGTGGCTGGGCCAATGCGGCACTGACCCTGAGCCTGTTCGGCGCCAGTTTCATCAGTGCGCGACTACTGTTCGGCAACCTGATCAACCGGCTTGGCGGGTTCCGGGTGGCGATCGCCTGCCTGTCGGTGGAAACACTCGGGCTGCTGATGCTGTGGCTGGCGCCTAGCGCCGAATTGGCGTTGGCGGGGGCCGCACTGAGCGGGTTCGGCTTCTCGCTGGTGTTCCCGGCACTGGGGGTGGAGGCGGTGAACCAGGTGTCAGCGGCCAACCGCGGGGCGGCGGTGGGGGCTTATTCGCTGTTCATCGATTTGTCGCTGGGGGTGACCGGGCCACTGGTAGGCGCGGTGGCGGCGGGGTTCGGGTTTGCTTCGATGTTTCTGTTTGCGGCAGCGGCGGCGGCTTGCGGGCTGGTGTTGAGCCTGTATCTGTATCGGCAGGCGCGGCGTCAGCGGGGTCTTTAAAAACAGGGGAGCGCTTTGCGCCTCTTTCGCAGTACAAGGCCGCTCCTACAAGAAAAACGTGGTCTCTCGTAGGAGCGGCCTTGTGTCGCGATGGGCTGCAAGGCAGCCCCTGGGGCCCTGAAGGTCAGCGCTGAGCGTACTGCAGCACCACCTCCAGCGGGTGGCGCATCTGCCGCTCGGTCATGCGCTTGACCTGGCTGCGGCACGAGTAACCGGTCGCCAGCGGCTCGCCTTCTTTGTCCAGCTTGGTCGCCCACGACTGCTCGAAGATGGTCCGCGAGGTGTCCTGGTTGCGCGCCTCGTGCCCATAGGTACCGGACATACCGCAGCAGCCAGTCGCCTCGGTCACCAGCTTCAGGCCAAGGCGGGCAAACACCTGCTCCCACTGCTTGGTGCTGACCGGCACGTTGGTCTTCTCGGTGCAGTGCGCCATCAGGCGGAAAGTGCCCGGCGCGGTCGGTGCCTGCTCCGGCAGCACGTCCATCAACCACTCCTGTGGCAACAGCACCTGCGGGCAGCCATCCAGGCCCGGCACTTTCTGGTACTCCTGGCGATACACCAGGGTCATCGCCGGGTCCAGGCCCACAAGCGGCACGCCGCAGTCAGCCAGGGCCTTGAGCTGGGCGGCATTGCGGATCGCCGCCTTGGCGAACGCACCGAGGAAGCCCTGAACGTGCAGTGGCTTGCCGTTGGCACTGTACGGCGCCAGGAACACCCGGTGGCCCAGACGGTGCGCCAGGTCGATGAAGGCCGACAGCAGCGGCGTCTCGAAGTAACGGGTAAAGGCATCCTGCACCAGCACGATGCTGCGCTCGCGCTGGGCCGGGGTCAGTTCACGCAGGGCCGGCACGCTGGCCACGCCGACGCGGCAGCGGGTCAGGGTGGCCTGGAAGTTGAAGCGACTGATCAGCGGGCTGTCGACCATGCCGACCTTGTCGGCCAGCAGCTTGCTCACCCACTTCGAGCCCATCACCGCGTTGTACAGCCCGGGCGCGTGGGCCAGGTACGGGATGGTGAACTCCAGCGAACCGATCAGGTAGTCACGCAGCGGGCGCTGGTAGCGGCCGTGGTACAGCTCGAGGAAGCGCGAGCGGAAGTCCGGCACGTTGACCTTGATCGGGCACTGCCCGGCGCACGACTTGCACGCCAGGCAGCCGGCCATGGCGTCGTACACCTCATGGGAGAAGTCTTCCTGGCCCTGGCTGCGCGCACGGTTGTTGCGCAGGCGTGCCGGCAGGCTCTTGAGCCACGACACCTTGTTGCGTGCCGCCGCCAGCACGTCGATATCGGCTTCGCCCTGCAGGCGCAGCCATTCGCGCATCAGCGAGGCACGGCCCTTGGGCGAGTGCTGGCGCTCGCGGGTGGCCTTCCACGACGGGCACATGGCGTCGTTGGGGTCGTAGTTGTAGCAGGCGCCGTTGCCGTTGCAGTGCACGGCGCTGGGGAAGTCCTGCCACACGCGTTCGTCGATGGTGCGGTCGAGATCGCCGCGCAGGGTTACGCCATCGACCGGGGTCAGGTCTTCGGCACTGCCCAACGGGGTGCAGATCTTGCCCGGGTTGAGCTGGTTGTGTGGGTCGAAGGCGCCTTTAAGGCGCTGCAGCGCCGGGTACAGCTCGCCGAAGTACTCCGGCACGTATTCAGAACGCAGGCCCTTGCCGTGCTCGCCCCACAGCAAGCCGCCATAGCTTTTGGTCAGCGCCGCCACGGCGTCGGAAATCGGCTTGACCAGTGCGGCCTGGGCCGGGTCCTTCATGTCCAGCGCCGGGCGCACGTGCAGCACGCCGGCATCGACGTGGCCGAACATGCCATAGGCCAGGCCGTAGCCATCGAGCAGTGCACGGAAGTCGGCGATGTAGTCGGCCAGTTGCTCCGGCGGTACCGCGGTGTCTTCCACGAACGGTTGCGGGCGTACTTCGCCCTCGACGTTGCCCAGCAGGCCCACCGAACGTTTACGCATGGTATAGACGCGGGTCACCGCCTCGGCGCCCTCGGCCAGGGTGTGGCCCAGGCGCTCGACGCTGGTGTCGTTCTGCAGGTGCTGGATGAACGCTTGCACCTTGGCATTGACCTCGGCCGGCTCGTCGCCGCAGAACTCCACCAGGTTGATGCCCAGGGTCGGGCGCTCGGGGTCGGCCGGGAAGTATTCGGCGACGCTGTGCCAGACGATATCCTTCATCGCCAGCATCAGCACCTTGGAGTCGACAGTCTCGATCGACAGCGGCTTGTGCGCCATCAACGCGTTGGCGTCACGCAGGGCATCCATGAAGCTGGTGTAGCGCACGTTGACCAGCACGGCGTACTTGGGGATCGGCAGCACATTGAGCTTGGCTTCGACCACATAGCCCAGCGAGCCCTCGGCACCGCACAGCACGCTGTTGAGGTTGAAGCGGCCCTGCTCGTCGCGCAGGTGGGCCAGATCATAACCGGTCAGGCAACGGTTGAGCTTGGGGAAGGTGGCTTCGATGAGATCGGCCTGGGTTTCCTGGATCTCCCTCGCCATGCGGTACACCTCGCCGACCCGGCCGGGCGCAGCACAGGCCTGCTCCAGCGCGGCATCGTCGATCGGCAGGCTGTGCAGGCGCTCGCCGCCGAGCAGCACGCTGTGCAGCTCCAGTACGTGGTCGCGGGTCTTGCCATAGGTGCAGCTGCCCTGGCCGCTGGCGTCGGTGTTGATCATGCCGCCGACAGTGGCACGGTTGGAGGTGGACAGCTCGGGGGCGAAGAACAGCCCGTGCGGCTTGAGCGCAGCGTTGAGCTGGTCCTTGACAGTACCGGCCTGCACCCGCACCCAGCGTTCCTCGACGTTGATTTCGAGGATTTTGTTCATGTGCCGCGACAGGTCGACGACGATACCGTCGGTCAGCGACTGCCCGTTGGTGCCGGTACCACCACCGCGCGGGGTCAGCTTGACCTGCTGGAAGCGCCCCTCGGCCATCAGCGTGGCGACCCGCGCCACATCATCGGCGTCCAGCGGGAACACCGCCGCCTGTGGCAAGCGCTGGTAGATCGAGTTGTCGGTGGCCAGCACCGTGCGGGTGCCGTAGTCGGCACTGATCTGGCCACGGAAGCCGCTGTTGCGCAGGGCTTCGAGGAATTCGGGGTAGTTGGCGCTCGGGGCAACGGTCGGCAGCTGGGCGATCATCGAAGGATGGCCTCTTGATATTGGCTAATTCACGGGATTCCTGTCGTTCCGGCATGGGTGATGACATGCGGAGGTGACGTGCAGGCCAATGTTCCTGTAGTTTCGCTTCAGGGGCAAACGGATAATCCTGCCGCTATTAATGACTTTTATGAATGAATTACCGCCATCTCACCCCGTCCATGTCGCTGCTACTGGCTTTCGAGGCTGCCGCCCGGCATGAAAGCTACACCCGAGCCGCCGCCGAGCTGTCGCTCACCCAGAGCGCGGTCAGCCGCCAGGTGCAGGCGCTGGAGCAGCAACTGGGCCTGACCCTGTTCCGCCGCGAGGGGCGCCAGGTGCAGCTGACCGATGTCGGCCGCCTGTACCAGCGCGAGCTCAGCGAGGCACTGGGGCGCATCCGCAGCGCCACCTTGCAGGCGTTGGCCTACCAGTCGGGGGTAGGCACCTTGCGCCTGGCCACCCTGCCCACCTTCGGTTCGAAATGGCTGCTGCCGCGGTTGCATGCCTTCTACAGCGCACACCCGGGCATGCTGGTGCACATACATTCACGCATCGAAGCCATCAACTTCGACACCAGCGAGATCGATGCCGCCATCGGCGTGGCCAGCCACGACCTGCCGGGGTTGATCTGCCATCGCCTGCATGCCGAGGAACTGGTGGTGATATTGCCGCCTGAGGCTGGTGCGGACAGCCAAGGCTGGAGCCCTGCACGCATCAGTGAAGAGGTGCTGCTGAATGTGGCCAACAACCCGCATGCCTGGGGCGAGTGGTTCTCGCACCATGGCCTGGCGCACCGGGCGATGCGCCTGGGGCCGAGCTTCGAGCTGACCTCGCACCTGATCCAGGCGGTACGGGCCGGGATCGGCATCGGGCTGGTGCCGCGCATACTGGTGGAGGAAGAACTGGCCAAGGGTGAGCTCTACAGCCCAGGGGTGGCATTTGCCAGCCAGCGCAGTTATTACCTGATCTACCCGCCGCGCAATGAGGCATTGCCGTCGCTGCGGGCGTTTCGCAGTTGGTTGCTGGAGCAGATCTGATTTTTGCCTGTGCCGGCCTCTTCGCGGGTAAACCCGCTCCCACAGGTATAGCGCTGCTTTCAGATCAGGTGATGTCCCTGTGGGAGCGGGTTTACCCGCGAAGGGGCCGGTACAGGCAACAAAAAACCCGAAGCCAGTCACCCGGCTTCGGGTTTTTCTATCGCCGCAGCGCCTTACTTGGCCACGCTACCAGCAGCCCCAAGGGCCTGCGCCTTGCGACGCGGCTTGACCATGTAGACCACGAACATGGCAAACAGCCACACCGGGATCGCATACACGGAAACCTGGATACCCGGGATCATCGCCATGATGCCCAGGATCAGCACCACGAACGCCAGGCAGATGTAGTTGCCATAGGGGTACCACAGCGCCTTGAACAGCGGCTTCTGGCCAGTGCGGTCCAGGTGCTGGCGGAACTTCAGGTGCGAGTAACTGATCATCGCCCAGTTGATCACCAGGGTAGCCACCACCAGCGACATCAGCAGTTCCAGGGCGTTTTGCGGCATCAGGTAGTTGAGCAGCACCGCGATCAGCGTCACGCCTGCCGACGCCAGGATCGAGCGCACCGGCACACCGCGGCTGTCGACCTTGGCCAGCGACGCCGGAGCGTCACCTTGTTCGGCCATGCCCAGCAGCATGCGGGCGTTGCAGTAGGTGCCACTGTTGTACACCGACAGCGCTGCAGTCAGGACCACGAAGTTCAGCAGGTGCGCGGCCACGTCACTGCCCAGCAGCGAGAACACCTGCACGAACGGGCTGCTGCCATAGCTGCCACCGGAGGCATCGATACTGGCTACCAGGTTGTCCCATGGGGTCAGCGACAGCAGCACCACCAGGGCACCAACATAGAAGATCAGGATACGGTAGATGACCTGGTTGATTGCCTTGGGGATCACGGTCTTCGGCTTGTCGGCCTCGGCAGCGGTGAAGCCAAGCATTTCCAGGCCACCGAAGGAGAACATGATGAACGCCAGGGCCATCACCAGCCCGCTGACACCGTTCGGGAAGAAGCCACCGTGCGACCACAGGTTGGCCACGGTTGCCTCGGGGCCGCCGCTGCCGCTGGTCAGCAGGTAGGCACCCAGGCCGATCATGCTGACGATGGCCACCACCTTGATGATGGCAAACCAGAATTCGGCCTCACCGAAGAACTTCACGTTCATCAGGTTGATGGCGTTGATCAGCACGAAGAACGCTGCCGCCGTAACCCAGGTGGGGATCTCCGGCCACCAGTAGTGGACATACTTGCCGACCGCCGAAAGCTCCGACATGCCCACCAGGATGTACAGCACCCAGCAGTTCCAGCCCGACAGGAAGCCGGCGAAACCACCCCAGTAGGTGTGGGCGAAATGGCTGAACGAGCCGGCCACCGGCTCTTCGACGATCATTTCGCCGAGCTGGCGCATGATCATGAAGGCGATGAAGCCGCAGATGGCGTAGCCAAGGATCATCGACGGGCCAGCGGATTTCATCACGCCTGCCGAGCCGAGGAACAGGCCGGTACCAATCGCACCACCGAGGGCGATCAACTGGATATGGCGGTTCTTCAGGCCCCGCTTGAGCTCGCCTGAATGCATGTTTTGTCCACTCATGAACGAAGTCACCTGCATTGTTTTTATCTGTGACGGAATCGGACCCACCGCGCTCGTGGCGCAGCGGAATGGGCAAGGTGGTTACCTTGGGTTTCCTGACCTCAGGTGCCGCCGGAGCGGGTCAACCAGGCGTGATCAAGAGTGCGCGGTACGCAAAGGAGTCACAGGTAAAACGCGGCGCACTGTATACCCCTGCAAACGCGCAGGCGTCAACGCGTTGCATCCTTTCCTCGGGAAAAAACGCAGCGATCCTGTGGTGTGGGCCTTGAAAGGCGAAGTGATCGGCGTACATGGCGCCTCCATTTGTTGTTTTGTCAGCCCGGCTCTGTGGACAGGCTTTTGCACACGGCAATGGCGGCTATAACACCGTGGGGCGGGGCTTTGGGCAAGGGTGGGCGGGGCTTTGTCGGCTGTTTTGACGGTGAGCCGGCGGCAAGGTTTGTTTACACGATTCGACCTAATCTGAAATCCGGGCTGAAACCGACCACATTCGTACAATTTTCTTTACAAGGTGGTTCAGGAACTTGCCAGTCGTCCGAAAAATTCTTTTTGTTCAGTATCTTGGGTCCGCTTTGCGGCCCTTTCGCGACACAAGGCCGCTCCCACAGGTGACGCGTTTTCTGTGGGAGCGGCCTTGTGTCGCGATGGGCTGCGCAGCAGCCCCAAATTCTCACAGCCATAAAAAACCAGCCCGAAGGCTGGTTCTGTTTCAACGCAAAGGCCAATCAGCCACGCGGTTTGCCGCGGCCACGGCCTGCCGGCTTGTCACCTTCAGGCTTGGCCGGACGCTTGCGCATCTCGCTCGGGCGTTCGGCCACGGTGCTGCCACGGCCGGTCTTGCGCGGGGCCTCTTCACGCGCCTGGCGCGCCGGGCGTTCCCCGGCAGCAGCACCTTCGTGGGCCGGGCGCAGGCTGCGCACGCGCTCGCCACGGCCCAGCGGGCGGGTCGATTTGCGCTGCAGGCGCTCCATCTTGTCCTTGGCCTTGAGCTTCATGGCTGGCAGCGCCACCGGCTGCAGGCCTACCTCTGCGGCGAGGATGTCGATTTCGCCCTGGGTCATTTCACGCCAGCGGCCCATCGGCAGGTCGGAGTTGAGGAACACCGGGCCGAAACGCACGCGCTTCAGGCGGCTGACCACCATGCCCTGGGACTCCCACAGGCGACGCACTTCACGGTTACGGCCTTCCATCACCACGCAGTGGTACCAGTGGTTGAAGCCTTCGCCACCGGGTGCCTTCTGGATGTCGGTGAACTTGGCAGGGCCATCTTCCAGCATCACGCCGGCCTTCAGGCGCTCGATCATCTCGTCGTCGACCTCACCACGCACACGTACCGCGTACTCACGGTCCATCTCGTAGGACGGGTGCATCAGGCGGTTGGCCAGTTCACCGTCGGTGGTGAACAGCAGCAGGCCGGTGGTGTTGATGTCGAGGCGGCCGATGTTGATCCAGCGGCCTTCTTTCGGCCGTGGCAGGCGGTCGAACACTGTCGGGCGGCCTTCCGGGTCGTCACGGGTGCAGATCTCGCCATCGGGCTTGTTGTACATGATCACCCGGCGGGTGGCCTCGGCGGCCTCTTCGC
The DNA here is from genome assembly GCF_023093815.1 of Pseudomonas sp. PNPG3. Lineage (NCBI taxonomy): Bacteria > Pseudomonadati > Pseudomonadota > Gammaproteobacteria > Pseudomonadales > Pseudomonadaceae > Pseudomonas > Pseudomonas sp. PNPG3. The sequence continues at coordinate 108,161 of NZ_JALLKV010000010.1, read as the reverse complement.
GCTTGATCAGTTTGCCATCCACGGCAATGGCGTCGTGCAGGTCGACGCGCTGGCCGAGGGTGGCCTCGACGCCGTTGACCTTGATGCGGCCCTGGCTGATCCAGGCCTCGACGTCACGGCGCGAGCCAACGCCAATGCGCGCCAGCACTTTCTGCAGCTTTTCGCCGGATGGAGGGGTGATCTCGGTATCTTGCAGGTCTTGCTCACTCATCTGGGCACCTCCCGGTGTAGGAATGAAATAAGGGTTCTGGCGACGAACGCGCCAAAAGGCCGCGCATCATACGCGGTTCGGCGGGGGAACGCACTGGAGGGTAGAGGGTTTTGTGGGCTTTGCGAGGGGTTTCTGCCTAATGGTTATGTATTGGCAGTACCGGCCTCTTCGCGGGTAAACCCGCTCCCACAGGTACCGCATCACTCTCAGGGCCTGTGATATCCCTGTGGGAGCGGGTTTACCCGCGAAAGGGCCAGCACAGACAACAGAAGATTCAAGGCTGCACCTTGCCCTCTTCTTCAACAGCAGCCTCAGGCTCTTCCTCGCGCAAATCATCGAAATCGGTCTTCAGCCCCTCTTCCATGGCATCCAGCTCCACCAGCAGGCTACGGAAGCTGGTCTCCTCCTTCGGCTCGGCAACCTCTTCCTCTTCCCCAAGGCTGGCATCCGCCAATGCCTGCAGGTGCGCCGGCACTGGCGCATCATCCGGGTCGAGCAGCGGCTCCGGCTCCATCTCCCGCAGCTCGGCCAAGGCTGGCAGTTCGTCCAGGCTCTTGAGGTTGAAATGGTCGAGAAACCCCTTGGTAGTGGCGAACATCGCCGGCCGCCCGGGCACTTCGCGGTAGCCGACCACGCGGATCCACTCGCGCTCCATCAGGGTCTTGATGATGTTGCTGTTCACCGCCACGCCGCGCACATCTTCGATTTCGCCACGGGTGATAGGCTGGCGGTAGGCGATCAGGGCCAGGGTTTCCAGCAGCGCGCGCGAGTAGCGCTGCGGGCGCTCTTCCCACAGGCGCCCGACCCACGGCGCAAAGTCCTCGCGAATCTGCAGGCGGTAACCGCTGGCCACCTCCTTGAGCTCGAAGGCGCGGCCGTTGCACGACTTGCCCAGCAGCTCCAGCGCCTGCCTGAAGACCTTGGGCTCTGGTCGCTCGGCTTCCTCGAACAGTTCGTACAGGCGCTCCAGGGATTGCGGCTTGCCCGAAGCCAGCAGGAAAGCTTCGATCAGCGACGCCAGGTCGCGGGGTTCATTCAGGTTCATCAGGGTCTTCAACAAGCGCCGGGCGAAGCCGCACGTGGATGGCGGCGAAGGGTTCATTCTGCACCAGTTCGATCAGCGATTCCTTCACCAGCTCGAGAATCGCCATGAAGGTCACCACCACGCCCAGCTTGCCCTCCTCGGCGGCGAACAGCTCGACGAACGGCACGAAACCGCCACCCTTCAGGCGTTCCAGCACCTGGCTCATGCGCTCGCGGGTGGACAAGGTCTCGCGGGTGATCTGATGGCTTTCGAACAGGTCGTTGCGGCGCATCACCTCGGCCATCGACACCAGCAGCTCTTCCAGGCTGACCTGGGGCAACAGCTTGCGCACCTTGGCCTGTGGCGCCTCCAGGCGCGGCACCACCACCTCGCGGCCGACCCGTGGCAATTCATCGATACCTTCGGCGGCAGCCTTGAAGCGCTCGTACTCCTGCAGCCGGCGAATCAGTTCGGCGCGCGGGTCACCCTCCTCCTCCTCGACCTCGGCCGAGCGCGGCAGCAACATGCGCGACTTGATTTCGGCGAGCATGGCAGCCATCACCAGGTATTCGGCGGCCAGTTCCAGGCGCACGCTCTTCATCAGCTCCACGTAGCCCATGTACTGGCGGGTGATTTCCGCCACCGGGATGTCGAGGATGTCGATGTTCTGCTTGCGGATCAGGTACAGCAACAGGTCCAGCGGGCCTTCGAAGGCTTCGAGGATGATTTCCAGGGCGTCCGGCGGGATATACAGGTCCAGTGGCAGCTCGGTCAGTGCTTCCCCATAGACCAGGGCCAGCTGCAGCTGCCGAGGCGTTTCGGCCTGTTCGGCCGGTGCCTCGGGCGTTTCCACCTGGCTCACGCGTTGACCAGGAACGGCGTGGGGTCGCCGCAGCCTTCACGGACCAGTTCCGGTTCATCGCCGGACAGGTCGATGATGGTCGATGCCTTGAGGTCACCGAAACCGCCGTCGATCACAAGGTCGACATGGTGCTCCAGGCGCTCGCGGATCTCGTAAGGGTCGGTCATCGGCTCGGTGTCGCCTGGCAGGATCAGGCTCACACTCATCAACGGCTCGCCCAGTTCGGCCAGCAAGGCCAGGGTAATGGCATGGGCCGGCACCCGTAGCCCGATGGTGCGCCGCTTATCGTGCAACAGCAGGCGCGGCACTTCGCGCGTGCCGTTGAGGATGAACGTGTAAGGCCCCGGCACATGTGCCTTGAGCAGCCGGAAGGTGCCGGTGTCGACCTTGGCGTACAACCCCAGCTGCGACATGTCGCAGCACATCAGGGTGAAGTTGTGGGTCTTGTCCAGCCCGCGCAGGCGCCGCACCCGTTCGATGGCCGCCTTGTCACCCATCTGGCAACCCAGTGCATAGGCCGAATCCGTCGGGTACACCACCACACCGCCCTTGCGGATAATCTCGACAGCCTGCTTGATCAGGCGCTGCTGCGGGTTCTCCGGATGAATCTGGAAAAATTGGCTCACGTAGTCGTCCTGTTCATACCGCCAAAGGCTGTTCATGGCTGAATCGGCGCCACAGAGGTGGCAGGTCCTCGGGCAAAGGCCGGTAGGCACCGATCTCGCCCCAGGTGCCGGGGCCGTGGAAGTCACTGCCAGCGCTTGCCAGCAGGCCGAACTCACGGGTAAGGATGGACATGGTGCCCACCTGCTCGGCAGGCATCATCCCGTTGACCACTTCAAGCGCCTGCCCGCCTGCCTGAATATAGTCGGCAATCAGCCTTCTGCGCTTGCTGCGGGTCAGATCGTAGTGCATGGGATGCGCCAGGCTCACCCATGCATTGGACTGGCGCAAAGTGGCGACGGTTTCATCGAGGGTCGGCCAGTGCTGCTTGACGTCCCCCAGCTTGCCGGCGCCAAGCCATTTGCGAAACGCCTCGCCGCGATCCTTGACGTGCCCGGCACGCACCAGGTACTCGGCAAAATGCGGGCGCGCCGGGGCGTTGCCGCTATCGCCCAGTTCGTGCTGCACGGCGCGAGCGCCGTCGAGGGTACCGGGCATGCCCTTGGCCGCCAGCCGTTTGTCGATTTCTTCGGCGCGCAGCCAGCGGCCACGGTGCAGCGCTTCGATCGCCGCCAGCAGGGGCGGTGCGTCGAGCGGGAAGTCATAGCCCAGCACATGGATGGTCGCGCCACCCCAGGTGCACGACAGCTCCACCCCGCTGACCCAGTGCATGCCCTTGTCGCGGCACGCCTGGCGCGCCTCGGGCAGGCCTTCGATGGTGTCATGGTCGGTCAGTGCCAGCGTTTGCACCCCATGCTCATGGGCCCGGGCGACCAGTATCGAGGGCGACAGGGCGCCGTCGGAGGCCGTGCTGTGACAGTGCAGATCAACATTCATGGAGGAGCGCTTTCGCTGGAATCGATGTTTGTTATTATGCCGTCACATCCCGATTCTGGCTGCCATTGTGAAACAATTCATCGATTTCATCCCGCTGCTGCTGTTCTTCATCGTCTACAAGCTCGACCCGCGCCCCATGGAAGTCGCCGGCCACAGCTTCGAATTCGGCGGCATCTACAGTGCCACGGCCATGCTGATCATCAGCTCGCTGGTGGTCTACGGCGCGCTGTTCCTGCGCCAGCGCAAGCTGGAAAAGGGCCAGTGGCTCACCCTGGTGGCCTGCCTGGTGTTCGGCGGCCTGACCCTGACCTTCCACAGCGAAACCTTCCTCAAGTGGAAGGCACCGGTGGTGAACTGGCTGTTCGCCCTGGGCTTCGCCGGTAGCCACTTCATCGGCGACCGGGTGCTGATCAAGCGCATCATGGGCCACGCCCTGAGCCTGCCCGATGCCATCTGGACCCGCCTGAACCTGGCCTGGATCGGCTTCTTCCTGTTCTGTGGCGCGGCCAACCTGTTCGTCGCCTTCACCTTCCAGGACTTCTGGGTCGACTTCAAGGTGTTCGGCAGCCTGGGCATGACCGTGATGTTCCTGGTAGCGCAGGGCGTGTACCTGTCGCGCCACCTGCACGACGACCCTTCTACCTCCAAACCCAAGGATTGACATGCTCTACGCCATCATCGCCAGCGACGTCGCAAACTCCCTGGAAAAGCGCCTGGCTGCCCGCCCGGCGCACATCGAACGCCTGCAGCAACTGAAGGCCGAGGGCCGCGTGGTACTGGCCGGCCCGCACCCGGCCATCGACAGCAACGACCCGGGCGAAGCGGGTTTCAGCGGTAGCCTGATCGTTGCCGAGTTCGACTCCCTCGCCGCGGCGCAAGCCTGGGCCGATGCCGACCCTTACATTGCCGCGGGCGTGTACGAAAAGGTGGCGGTCAAGCCGTTCAAGCAAGTGCTGCCTTGATCTGAGACCGCATGGGCTTCTTCGCGGGTAAACCCGCTCCTACAGGCGCAGTGCAAGCTTGAAGCCTGCGCCGTCCCTGTGGGAGCGGGTTTACCCGCGAAGAAGGCCACGCGGTACCGGCAGTTATACTGTTGCCATCAGTCTGCGGTATCTTTGCCACTGGCGGGCCGAATAGTCGCCGTCAATGGTTGAATTGAGTGAGTCATGAGCGAGCTGTTACTGATAGATGATGACCAGGAGCTGTGCGAGCTGCTCGGCAGCTGGCTGACCCAGGAAGGGTTTACCGTGCGCGCCTGCCACGATGGCCAGAGCGCACGCCAGGCCTTGGCCACACATGCCCCGGCGGCCGTGGTGCTGGACGTGATGCTGCCCGACGGCAGTGGCCTGGAACTGCTCAAGCAGTTACGCAGCGAGCATGCCGAACTGCCGGTACTGATGCTCTCGGCCCGCGGCGAGCCGCTGGACCGTATCCTTGGCTTGGAACTGGGCGCCGACGACTACCTGGCCAAACCTTGCGACCCGCGTGAACTCACCGCTCGCCTGCGTGCCGTGCTGCGCCGCAGCCACCCCACCGCCACCACCAGCCAGGTGGAGCTGGGCGACCTGGTCTATAGCCCTGCCCGTGGCGTGGCCAGCATCGATGGCCGTGAAATGACCCTGACCCTGTCCGAAAGCCGCATTCTCGAAGCGCTGCTGCGCCAACCCGGCGAGCCGCTGGACAAGCAGGAACTGGCGCAGATCAGCCTGGGCCGCAAGCTGACCCTGTACGACCGCAGCCTGGACATGCACGTCAGCAACCTGCGCAAGAAGATCGGCCCCCACGCCGATGGCCGGCCACGCATCGTCGCCCTGCGCAGCCGTGGCTATTACTACTGCCTCTGAACATCTTTACCGAGCCTTTACCATCCGCTGACCGCGCTTGACGGTGATCTCCCTAGACTGTGCTCATCCGGTAACCACCGGCCCATGAAAGGAGAGACACCATGCGCAAGACCCTTATCGCCCTGATGTTCGCCGCCGCCCTGCCGACCGTGGCCATGGCCATGCCTGAAGGCGGCATGCGCCACGATGGCCCACATCATCGCGGTGATGCGCCTTTCCACCAGCTGGACCTGAGCCGTGACCAGCGCCAGCAGATCGGCAAGCTGATGGGCGAGCAGATGAAACAGCGCCGCGACATTACCGAGCGCTACCTGTCCAAACTGCCGGCCGCCGACCAGAAGGCGATGAAGGACGAACTGCAGGCCAACCGCGACAAGACCGACAGCGCGGTCCGCGCCCTGCTCAAGCCCGAGCAGCAGAAGAAGTTCGACGAACTGCAGAAGGAACGCGCCGCACAGAAAGCCGAGTGGCAGGAGTTCCAGGCCTGGAAAGCTGAAAAAGGCAACAAGGCCCAGTAAGCTGTCCGCCCGATGCCCGGCCCGCCTCAGTGCGAGCCGGGCTTTTCTTGTTAGCAGGAGGTGCACTTGCGTTCACTGTTCTGGCGCATCCTGGCCAGTTTCTGGCTGGCCATCACCCTGGTTGCGGGCCTGTCAATCCTGCTGGGCCACATGCTCAACCAGGACGCCTGGATCCTCAGCCGCCACCCGGGCCTGAATACCCTGGCCAGCAAGTGGGCCAAGCATTACGAACAGGAAGGCCTGGCTTCGGCACAGCATTTTTTGGAACGGCGCAAGGACCGCTACAAGATCGACGTGCAGGTGCTCGACGACAGTGGCGAAGCCGTGGTGCCCGGCACCTTCCCGCGCCGTGCGGCGGCCTTCGAGGCACGCCAGCACAATGACCAGCGGCGCCTGCCGTGGCGCCGGTTGACCGAGGAATACACCAGCCCCGACACCGGCCAGACGTACCTGCTGATCTACCGCATCCCCCACCCGGCGCTGGATGCCTGGCACCGCGAAAGCCTGCTGTGGCCGCTCAGTGCGCTGGGCATTGCCCTGGTGGTGCTGACCCTGTTCAGCCTGCTGGTGACCCTGTCCATTACCCGCCCGCTCAGCCGTCTGCGCAGCGCCGTGCACGACCTGGGCCAGACCACTTACCAGCAGAACAGCCTGGCGCAGCTGGCGGCGCGACGTGACGAATTCGGCGTACTGGCCAAGGACTTCAACAAGATGGGCGCGCGCCTGCAAAGCACCATCGGCAGCCAGCGCCAGTTGCTGCGCGATGTGTCCCATGAATTGCGTTCACCGCTGGCCAGGCTGCGTATCGCCCTGGCCTTGGCCGAGCGCGCCGAGCCTGAGCAACGTGAAGCGCTGTGGCCACGCCTGACCCGCGAATGCGACCGCCTGGAAGACCTGATCAGCGAAATTCTCGCCCTGGCACGGGTCGATGCCGAACAGGCCCATGCCGAGCCGGTGGACCTTAACGCCCTGCTCGGCAGCGTGCGCAAGGATGCCCAGCTCAGCGCACCGGAGCAGGATGTGCGCCTGGAGGCTCAGCCGGGGTTGACCTTGCAAGGTTGGCCAACGCTGATCGAGCGTGCCGTGGACAACCTGCTGCGCAACGCCCTGCGCTTCAACCCGCAGGGCCAGCCGATCGAAGTCAGCGCCGTGCGCGAGCAGGACCGTATCCTGATCAGCGTGCGTGACCATGGGCCGGGGGCGGCGTCGGAGCACCTTGCACAGTTGGGGGAACCGTTCTTCCGTGCGCCGGGGCAGGAAGCGCCGGGGCATGGGCTGGGGTTGGCGATTGCACGCAAGGCGGCGGAGCGCCATGGTGGCAGCCTGGTACTGGAGAACCATCCACAGGGGGGCTTCGTGGCGCGGCTGGAGTTGCCTGTGACTGAAGCGACAGGCAGTTGATTTGATGTAAATGCATCCGGCCTCTTCGCGGGTAAACCCGCTCCCACAGGTAACCGTGCAAGGCCTGAAACTTGCGCCACACCTGTGGGAGCGGGTTTACCCGCGAAAGGGCCGGATGCCTTGATACTGCAATCAGCTCAAGGCTGCGTTACTCGCCCCAGGCACTGACGAAATCAGCAGTTTCCAGAATCGGCGCGGTGCGCGGCTCGGTCAGCGGCGTACCCACATACAGGTAACCGATCAGCTCCTCGTTCGCGGCCAGCCCCAGGCCCTTGTGCACATGGGCATCGAAAGCCATGTCCCCGGTGCGCCATACCGCACCGATACCTTGCGCATGCGCCGCAATCAGGATGCCGTGCGCGGCACAGCCCGCCGCCAGCCGCTGTTCGGACTTGGGCACCTTGAAGTGGTCCTGCAGCTTGGCAATCACCACGATCAGCAACGGCGCCCGCAGGGGCATGGCGCGGGCCTTGTCCAGGGCTGCCTGGGTGGCATCCCCCTTGTGCTGCAGCGCTTCGGCGAACAGCTCACCCAGCTTCTCGCGGCCCTGGCCTTCGATGGTGAGAAAGCGCCACGGCCGCAGCTGGCCGTGGTCCGGGGCGCGCAGGGCGGCCTGGAACAGCGCCTCGCGCTGGGCGGCATTGGGCGCCGGGTCGGTCAGGCGTGGCACGGAAACACGGTTGAGCAATGCGTCGAGAGCCTCCATCGGCTACCCTCCTGGCAGGTAAATGTGCGGCCATTCTAGCGTTTACATCACCAGACCCATAGGTAGAATGGCGCCCTTCCGTTTAGAGTCAGAGCAGATCACATGGCGTTGCCGACCTTAAGGATCATTGGTTTCATCATCGGCATCTTCCTGATTACCCTCGCCGTCAGCATGGCCGTGCCCATGGCGACCCTGGTGATCTTCGAACGCACCCGTGACATGCCGTCGTTCCTCTGGTCGAGCCTGATCACCTTCATTGCCGGCCTGGCCCTGGTGCTTCAGGGTCGCCCCGAGCATGTGCACCTGCGCCCGCGCGACATGTACCTGCTGACCGTCAGCAGCTGGCTGGTGGTGTGCGTGTTCGCCGCCCTGCCTTTCCTGCTGACCCAGCACATCAGCTACACCGACGCCTTCTTCGAAAGCATGTCGGGCATCACCGCCACCGGCGCCACGGTGCTCAGCGGGCTGGACAACATGTCACCGGGCATCCTGATGTGGCGGTCGATGCTGCACTGGCTCGGCGGCATCGGCTTCATCGGCATGGCGGTAGCGATCCTGCCGCTGCTGCGCATCGGTGGCATGCGCCTGTTCCAGACCGAATCGTCCGACCGTTCGGAGAAGGTAATGCCGCGCTCGCACATGGTCGCCAAGTCGATCGTGGGGGTATACGTCGGCTTCTCGATCCTGGGCGCGCTGGGCTTCTGGTGGGCCGGCATGAGCCCGTTCGATGCGATCAACCACGCCATGTCGGCGATTTCCACTGGCGGGTTTTCCACCTCCGACCAGTCGCTTGCCAAGTGGGATATCCCGGCCGTGCACTGGGTCGCGGTGGTGGTAATGATCCTCGGCAGCCTGCCCTTCACCCTTTACGTGGCGACCCTGCGCGGCAACCGCAAGGCACTGATCCGCGACCAGCAGGTGCAGGGTTTGCTGGGCATGCTGGTGGTTACCTGGCTGGTGCTCGGCACCTGGTACTGGGCCACCACCAACCTGCACTGGCTCGACGCCCTGCGCCACGTGGCGCTGAACGTGACCTCGGTGGTCACCACCACCGGCTTCGCCCTGGGTGACTACAGCCTGTGGGGCAACTTCTCGCTGATGCTGTTCTTTTACCTGGGCTTCGTCGGCGGCTGCTCCGGCTCGACGGCTGGTGGTATCAAGATCTTCCGCTTCCAGGTCGCCTACATCCTGCTCAAGGCCAGCCTCAATCAGCTGATCCACCCACGCGCGGTGATCAAGCAGAAGTACAACGGCCACCGCCTCGACGAAGAAATCGTGCGCTCGATCCTGACCTTCTCGTTCTTCTTCGCCATCACCATCTGCGTCATGGCGCTGCTGCTGTCTTTGCTTGGTGTGGACTGGATGACCGCCCTGACCGGCGCTGCGGGTACGGTTTCGGGTGTGGGGCCGGGCCTGGGTGAAGTGATCGGCCCATCGGGCAACTACGCCACGCTGCCGGATGCTGCCAAGTGGATTCTCGCCAGCGGCATGTTGCTCGGCCGATTGGAAATCATCACCGTGCTAGTGTTGTGCATGCCGGCGTTCTGGCGCCACTGACCACCTCGGGCTCGGCGCCCAGGCGGGCGCGGTACTCGCTGGGCGTGACATGGAACCAGCGGCGAAACGCACGGTAGAAATTGCTGGGGTCGGCAAAACCCAGCAGGTAGGCGGTTTCCAGCAGGGTCATGCCCGGCTGCGCCAGGTACTGTTCGGCCAGTTCGCGGCGGGTGTCGTCAAGCAAGGTCTGGAAGCTGGTGCCCTCCTCCTGCAGCCGCCGCTGCAAGGTGCGCTGCGACAGGTGCAGGGCCTGGGCCAGGGTTTCGCGCTTGGGCTCGCCCTGCGGCAGGATGCGGCACAATACCTGGCGCACCCGGTGGGTGACCCGGCTTTCCGAGAAACGCGCCAGGTATTCGCCGGCAAAACGGTCATGCAGTATCGCCATGGCTTCATTGGCGGTGGGCAGCGGTGCCTCCATGTCGGCGCGCTCGAACACCAACGCATCGTGCGGCGCACCGAACACCAGCGGCGAATGGAACGCCACCTTGTAGGGTTCGATATTCTTTGGCTGCGGCCCCTGTACCAGCACCCGGCGCGGTTGCACCGGCCGACCGCTGAGCCAGCTGCACAGCGCCAGCGCACAGGCCAGCGATGCTTCGGCGCTGTGCCGGGTCGGTGGCAGGTGGTCGCCGTGTACGGTCAGGATCAGCGAATAGCCCTCGGGGCCGAGGACGAAGCTGAGGTCGGAGCTTTCGGCAATGATGCGCTGGTAACGCACCAGGCGCTCGAAGCCTTCGGCCAGGGTGCGGCTGGACATCAACGCATAACCCACCACATGGAACGATGCCGGGCGCACCACCCGCGCCATGTTCAGGCCTATGGCCTCGTTGCCCGACAGCTCTACCGCCAGTTGCCACAGCCGGGTCATGGAGTCCTGGGGGAAGCGCGCGTCGGGGTCGTCGAGGGCAGCGAAATCCAGCCCCAGCTGCTTGAACATGGCCCGGCAGTCCAGCCCTTCCAGTTCGAGTGCCTTCACGATCCCTGATGCCCAGCTGGCTGACGTGGTTCTTTCGCTCATGACAGGCTTCTTATGCTGACCGCTCCTGCGGTGAACCCCAAGGATATTCAATTGGCGCCTATTGTCACTGATAGGCTTCGCCAGTCACTCTAGACTCGAATCAGGCTCCACGCCGTGCATCTTGTCCAGAAGTGTTAATCCCGGAGCACAGCCATGAACCGCACAGCGCAGTTTCGCAGTTTTGCCGAGTTCTATCCTTACTACCTGGGGGAACACAGCAACCCCACCTGCCGCCGCCTGCACTTCGTCGGCACCAGCCTGGTGATTGCCCTGCTGGCCTACACCATCGGCAGTGGCAAATGGTTGCTGCTGCTGGCCTTGCCGGTATTCGGCTACGGCTTTGCCTGGGTCGGGCATTTCTTTTTCGAAAGGAACCGACCTGCGACCTTTACCCATCCGCTGTACAGCCTGATCGGGGATTTCGTGATGTTCAGGGATATCCTTCTGGGCAAGATCAGCCTGTAGATCTTTTGGGGCTGCTTTGCAGCCCCTGGGCTATCAAGCCCTACGCCGGTTCGCGCAACGCCGCTGCTGCCTTCACCTCTCGCGCCTGTGCTTCCGCCAGCCGATAAAGCTCGATCGTGCCATCCCAATGCTCGATCAGCGCCGTGCACGACTCCACCCAATCCCCGCAATTGAGGTACTCCACCTCCCCCACCTGGCGAATCTCGGCATGGTGGATATGCCCGCACACCACCCCATGAAAACCGCGGCGGGTGCACTCGTGGGCAATGGCATCTTCGAAGTCGCTGATGAAGTTCACCGCGCCTTTGACCTTGTGCTTCAGGTACGCCGACAGCGACCAATAGCCGTATCCATAGCGGGCACGCCAGTGGTTGAGCCAGCGGTTGAGCACCAGGGTGAACTCGTAGGCACGGTCACCGAGGAACGCCAGCCAGCGGTGGTAGCGGGTAATCACGTCGAACTGGTCGCCATGGATCACCAGCAGGCGGCGGCCATCGGCGGTCAGGTGCTCGGCCTCGTCCACCAGCTGGATGTTGCCGAGGATCAGCCTGGAGTAACGGCGCAGGAATTCGTCATGGTTGCCGGTGACGTAGATCACTTCGGTGCCACGCTTGCTCATGGTCAGCAGGCGGCGAATCACGTTGGTGTGGGCTTGAGGCCAGTAGATACCACCGCGCAGCTTCCAGCCATCGATGATATCGCCCACCAGGTAGATACGGTCGGCCTGGTAGCCCTTGAGGAACTGCGACAGGTGTTCGGCCTGGCAGTCGCGGGTGCCCAGATGCACATCGGAAATCCACAGAGTACGCACGCGTTGCTTGCGCGAGGGACGTGACAGTTCGGCATGGGTCATGGGCAGGCTCCGGCGCAGTTTGCTGGAGACTGGCAGGCGCGGATGACAGATCGGTGGCAAAACCGTTACGAGTGATGGACCGCGGGGAATGAGGCACAATGCGCCTCTGCTCTGCGAGGACGCCTCTCCCCATGACCGCCGGCCCGATCCTCTCGCTGCGCCATTACCGCGACAGCCTGATCGCCCACAGCCACGAACACCCACAACTGGTGTTCGGCCTGCGCGGTCGCCTGGACTTCGAGGTGCAGGGGCATGGCGCAGGGATCGATCGACAGGGGTTGATCGTGGTACCGGCGGGCGCCCATCACACCTGCGCCAGCGATGGCGGCAGCGATTGCCTGGTGCTGGATGTACCAGGGGACCATTGGTTGCGCGAGCAACTGGGCGAACATGCAGATGCCAGCCGCCGCCTGCTCGACCGCCCCGCCGCACTGGGCCTGGATGAGCGCCAGCAACAGTTGGTGGACTGGCTGGCGACCAGCCCCATGCACGACCCGCTGATTGCCCGACAAGGGGCAGCGCTGCTGCTGGCCAGCCTCAACCCCACGGCGGCCGCCAGCGTCACAACCAGCCAGCGCCTGCCCTATGCCGCCTTCGATGCACATATCGAGCGGCATGCCGCCTACCCGCTGCAAGTGGCTGACCTGGCGCGCATCGCCGGGTTGTCCAGTGCCCGCCTGCATGCGCGCTTTACTGCGGAATGCGGGATGACGCCGATGGACTACATTCGCCAGCGGCGCTTGCTCAAGGCGCGACGGCTGGTGATGCAGACCTTGCTACCGATGGGAGAGATTGCGGCGCAGGTGGGGTACAGCTCGCAGAGTGCGTTTTCGGCGGCGATGTTGCGGGCGTTCGGGTGTACGCCGTTGGCTTTGCGGCGAGAGTCTGGCGACAAACCACACTAGCCTTGCGACAGAATGCATTCTCCTGAGCCTATACACTTGGCCTGTGCCGGCCCTTTCGCGGGTAAACCCGCTCCCACAGGTACTGCGCAGGCTTCGAAAGCGGTGCAGTAGCTGTGGGAGCGGGTTTACCCGCGAAGAGGCCGACACAGCCAGTAGAGATCTTGAGCAAGGACCACCCATGAACCACCGCACCGCCCTCGGCGCCCTGCACATCGGCGCGCTGTTCTTCGGCCTCACCGGCGTCTTCGGCAAACTGGCCGCCAGCGCCAGCCCGGTGATCATCGTCTTCGGCCGCGCCGCCTTCGCCGTGCTCGCCCTGGCCCTGTTCGCCAGCCTGGCCGGCCCGGGCTGGCAACGCCTGAGCGGCCAGGACGCCCGCCGCCTGCTGCTCGGTGGCGTGCTGCTGGCCGGCCACTGGGTCAGCTTCTTCATCGCGGTAAAGGTTGCCGGTGTGGCCATCGCCACCCTCGGCTTCGCCAGCTTCCCGGCCTTTACCGTGATCCTCGAGGGCCTGCTGTTCCGCGAACGCATCCGCCGCAATGAGGCTTTGCTGGTACTGCTGGTCAGCATCGGCCTGGTACTGGTCACGCCGGCATTCGACCTGGCGAGTGAAGCCACCGGTGGCCTGCTCTGGTCATTGCTGTCGGGGCTGCTGTTCTCCCTGCTGTCACTCACCAACCGCGCCGGCTCCGGCCGCCTGCCTGCAGTGCAGGCGGCGCTGTGGCAGAACCTGGTGGTGGGCCTGTGCCTGCTGCCGTTCGCGGTGCCGGACCTGGCCGGCGTAGCCACCATGGACTGGCTGTGGATCGCCCTGCTCGGCATCTTCTGCACCGGCGTGGCGCACAGCCTGTTCGTCGCCAGCCTGTCGGTGATCAAGGCGCGCACCGCCGCCGTGGTGTTCGGCATGGAACCGGTCTACGGCATCGCCGTGGCCTGGGTGGTGTTCGCCGAAACCCCCACCCTGCGCATGCTGCTGGGCGGTGCACTGATCATCTTCGCCATCGTGCTTTCCAGCCGCCTGGCCGCCGAACAACCGCCCAGGCAGCGGCCACTGGCCGAAAGCGCCTGACTCAGCGGTCGTTGTGACCCAGGTCACGCTGCGGGTCGATCTGGTCGCGCACCCGCTGCTTCAGCACCTTGGCTTCGGGGAAGCCACCGTCGGCTTTGCGCTCCCAGATCTGCACGCCATTGCAGGTAATGCGGAAGATACCGCCGGTGCCAGGCTCCAGGGCCACTCGGCCGAGGTCGTCGGCAAAGGTGCTGAGCAGTTCCTGGGCCAGCCAGGCGGCCCTCAGCAGCCATTGGCACTGGGTGCAATACGTGATGACAATTTCCGGTTTGCTGTCGGCCATGGTGAGGCATCTCCAGATGAGGGGCCGCTTATACTAGCGGTCTTTAGCCCACGGTTTGAGACTCACGATGCGCCGTTTGCTGTTCTGTTTCCTGCTCACCCTCTCCTCCTTCACAGCATTCGCCGCCGAACCGGCCAGGCCCAAGGTTGGACTGGTGCTGTCGGGGGGCGCGGCCCGCGGCCTGGCCCATATCGGTGTGCTCAAGGCCCTGGAGGAACAGGGGGTACGCATCGACGCTATCGCAGGCACCAGCATGGGGGCGGTGATAGGCGGCCTGTATGCCTCTGGCTACAGCGTCGAAGAGCTGGAAAAGCTTGCCACCACCCTCGACTGGCAACAGGCGTTGTCCGATGCCCCGCCGCGCAAGGACGTGCCGTTCCGGCGCAAGCAGGATGACCGCGACTTTCTGGTCAAACAGAAGCTCAGCTTTCGCGACGACGGCAGCCTGGGCCTGCCGCTGGGGGTGATCCAGGGCCAGAACCTGGCACTGCTGCTGGAAAGCAAGCTGGCGCACACCGCCGACACCCGTGACTTCGACAAGCTGCCAATCCCCTTCCGCGCAGTGGCCACCGACATTGCCAGTGGCGAAAAGGTGGTGTTTCGCCGTGGCCACCTGCCCCAGGTGATCCGCGCCAGCATGTCGATCCCGGCGGTGTTCGCCCCGGTCGAGCTGGACGGCCGGCTGCTGGTGGACGGCGGCATGGTCGACAACATCCCGGTCGACGTCGCCCGCGAAATGGGTGTGGACCTGGCCATCGTGGTCGACATCGGCACGCCGCTGCGTGACCGCAACCAGCTGGCCACGGTAGTCGACGTGCTCAACCAGTCGATCACCCTGATGACCCGGCGCAACTCGGAAGAACAACTGGCCAGCCTGCACCGTGACGACATTCTCATCCAGCCACCGCTGACCGCCTTTGGCGTCACCGACTTTGGCCGCGCCAGGGAAATGATCGAGGCCGGCTACCGCGCCACCCGCCTGCTCGACCCGCGCCTTGTCGCCCTGCGCCAGCCCGAAGGTGACAGCAGCCTGGCCGTGGCCCGCTCGCCGCGCCAACGCACGCCGACGATCACCGCGATCAGGATCGAGAACGACTCCAAGGTCAGCGACGAGGTCATCCGCTCGTACATCCGCCAGCCGATCGGTGCGCCGCTGGAGCTAGGTCGCCTGCAGACTGACATGGGCACGCTGTACGGCCTGGACTACTTCGACCGGGTGCAGTACCGCGTGGTACACAAGGGCGACGACAACACCTTGGTGATCAACGCTCGGGGCCGACGCGGTGGCACCGACTACCTGCGCCTGGGCCTGAACCTGTCGGACGACCTGCGCGGCGACAGCGCCTTCAATCTGGGCGCCAGCTACCGGGTAAACGGCATCAACAGCCTCGGCGCCGAATGGCTGACCCGTGGCCAGATCGGCGACCAGCAGGAGTTGTACAGCGAGTTCTACCAGCCGCTGGACGTGGGCTCGCGCTACTTCATCGCACCGTACCTGGACTTCAGCTCGCAGAACATCGAAGCCACCCTGGACAACGACCCGGTGGCCGAGTACCGCCTGGAGCGTTACGGCTTTGGCCTTAACGTGGGGCGGCAGATCGGTACCAACGGTGAAGTGCGCCTGGGCGTGGGCAAGGCCTGGGGAGAGGCCGAGGTGCGCATCGGCGACCAGGACCTGCCCAAGGTCAGTTTCAACGAAGGTTTCTACGAGCTGAAGTACTCGTTCGACACCCTGGACAACGTGTACTTCCCGCACAGCGGCGAGGACATCGGCCTGACCTTGCGCAAGTATGACCAGTCGCTGGATTCCGACCAGGATTACCGGCAGTGGATGTTCAACCTGGACAAGGCCATCAGCAGCGGGCCGAACACCTTCGTGCTGGGCGGGCGCTACGGGCGCACGCTGGATGATACCGAGGTGGTGACGTCGAGCTTCGTGCTGGGTGGCGCGCGGGAGCTGTCAGGCTTCCGCCAGGACTCGGTGTCAGGGCAGAACGTGAGCCTGATGCGCATGGTCTACTACCGCCGCCTGACGCCACGGGCCTACGTACCGCTGGACTTCCCGCTGTACATCGGCGGGTCGCTGGAGCGAGGGCGGGCGTGGAACAACGACAACGAGTTCGACAGTGGGTACATCAATGCAGCGAGCATCTTCCTGGGACTGGAGACGCCGCTGGGGCCCTTGAACTTCACTTATGGTGCCAACAGTGCGCATGAGCAGGCGGTGTACCTGAACCTTGGGCATACCTTCTAGGTGCCGGACACATTGTGGGAGCGGCTTTAGCCGCGAACACCGGCAAAGCCGGTGCCATACACCGCGTTGCATTCTTCGCGGGTAAACCCGCTCCCACAAGCCGCAAAGCGGCCCCAGCCCCCCTCAGGATTTCTCCAGGTTGGCCAGAATCTTGGCATGCACCCGCATGCACACCTGCAGCTCCGCCTCATCCACCCCGGTGAACAGCTCTACCCGCAGTTGATTGGCAATGGTCTCGATCTGGTCGATCAGCGGCTTGGCCGGCGGGCACAGCACTATCTTCTTCGCCCGCCGGTCCTCCAGCACCGCCTGCCGGCGTACCAGCCCCTGCGCTTCCAGGCTATCGAGCAGGCGTGCCAGGGTTGGACCTTCGACGCCCACGCTCTGGGCCAGCTCACGCTGGGTCGGGGCCTCTTCGAAACGGGCCAGGTGCAGCAACACCAGCCAGCGCGCCTGTGAAAGGTTGAGCCCGGCCAGGCGGCGGTCCAGCTCGGCACGCCAACCCCGGGACATCTGGGCCAGCTGCATGCCGAAGCGGTGTTGGTTGTCGGTCAGGGGCATAAGCAACTCATTGAATAGATCTAATTATTAGGCAGCTAACCATGGCCCGTCCCACGAGGCAAGGCTCGGGCACTCTGGAATGTTCGATAATCGTCAAAAAACATGACAAAGGTCAGCAGATGGCAGTTCTGCCTCCGATCCTGTCACCACTTACAGCTCGAACTCGGCCGCCAGCGCAGCCCGCACGCAGTACAGCACGCCCTCCGGCACCCGTCCCCCGAACAGCGGCGCAATCGCAGACACCGGTGGCAGCTCGCCCTCGCCATCGAGGAAGGCATCCTGCACTTCCATCAACAGGTCTTGCGGGAGGTCCAGGGCCTGTTCCAGGCTCAGTTCCTGGCGCCCCAGCGCCTCGGCCAGCAGGCTGTAGACGTTCTTCTCGCTGCAGTTGAGCTGGCCGGCGATCTGCGCCGGGGTCATGCCGGCGCGTGCCAGGCTGACCAGTTCGTGGCGCAGGTCGAGCACTACTTTCGGTGCTTCGTCAGTGCCACCGCTATTGTTCAGCACCTCGAGGAAGGCCTGGCCATAACGCTCCAGCTTGCGCGCGCCCACGCCGCTGACCTGGGCCATGTCGCTGAGGCTGACCGGCTGGCTACGCAGCATCTCCAGCAGCGTCGAGTCGGGGAAGATGACATAGGGCGGCACGCTGTGCTCCTCGGCCAGCTTGCGCCGCAGGGTACGCAGTGCTTCCCACAGCTCGCGCTCTTCGGCACGCACCAGCTGGCTGGCCGGGCTGCCGCCACTGGACGACGAGGTCCTGGCGGTGGTCTGCGGCTTGAGGTCACGGCGCAGCTGCAAGGTCACCTCGCCCCGCAGCAGCGGCCGGCAGCTGTCGGACAGGCGCAGGCCACCGTAGCCTTCCAGGTCGATATCGACCAGGCCGCGCGCCACCAGCTGACGGAACAGCGAACGCCACTCGACCTCGGCCAGCCCCTTGCCGACGCCAAAAACCGAGAGTTTTTCGTGGCCGAAATTGCGCACCTTTTCGGTGTCCTTGCCCAGCAGCACGTCGACCAGGTGCCCGACGCCGTAGCGCTGGCCGGTGCGGAACACCGCCGACAGCGCCTGACGGGCAGGCTCGGTGGCATCCCAGGTCTGCACCTGGTCGACACAGTTGTCACAGTGCCCGCACGGTTGCTCGAGGGTTTCGTCGAAATAGGCCAGCAGTGACTGGCGGCGGCAGCGGGTTTCTTCGCACAGGGCCAGCATGGCGTCGAGCTTGTGCTGCTCGATGCGCTTGTGGCGCTCGTCACCTTCGGAGTTCTGCAGCATCTGCTTGAGCATGACCATGTCCTGCAGCCCGTAGGCCATCCAGGCATCGGACGGCAGCCCGTCACGGCCGGCACGGCCGGTCTCCTGGTAGTACGCCTCGAGCGACTTGGGCAGGTCAAGGTGGGCAACAAAACGCACGTTCGGCTTGTCGATGCCCATGCCGAAGGCAATGGTGGCGACCATGATCAGCCCTTCCTCGTTGAGGAAACGGTGCTGGTTGGCCGCGCGCGTCTCGGCTGCCAGGCCGGCATGATACGGCAGCGCCGGGAAGCCCTGGTCACAGAGGAAGGCAGCGGTTTCGTCGACCTTCTTGCGTGACAGGCAATAAACGATACCGGCGTTGCCGCGGCGCTCGCCGAGGAAAGCCATCAGCTGCTTGCGCGGCGCCTCCTTGGGCACGATGCGGTAGAAGATGTTGGGCCGGTCGAAACTCGACAGGAAGCGTTCGGCGCCTTGCAGGTGCAGGCGCTGGACGATCTCTTCACGGGTGCGCATGTCGGCGGTGGCGGTCAGCGCTATGCGCGGCACATGCGGGAACAGCTCGGCCAACTGGCCCAGTTGCAGGTATTCGGGGCGGAAATCGTGGCCCCATTGCGACACGCAGTGGGCCTCGTCGATGGCGAACAGCGAGATATCCAGGTCGCGCAGGAAGTCGAGCATGCGCGGCTGCACCAGGCGTTCCGGCGCCAGGTACAGCATCTTCACTTCGCCACGGCGCAGGCGCCCGGCCAGGTCACGCTGCTGCTCCGGGGTCAGCGTGGAGTTCAGCGCGGCGGCCGGCACACCCAGTTCGTCGAGCGTGGCGACCTGGTCATCCATCAGCGCGATCAGCGGCGAGACCACCACTGTCAGGCCCGGACGCAGCAGCCCCGGTACCTGGAAACACAACGACTTGCCGCCGCCGGTGGGCATCAGCACCAGGGCATCACCGCCATTGGCCACGCAGTCGATGATCGCTGCCTGGCGCCCGCGGAAACTGTCGTAGCCAAAGACGTCCTTGAGAACGCGCTGAGCCTGTTCGAGCATGTGCAACTCCACAAATCGCCGTACCATCCCGGATACAGGCTGGACGAAAAACCCGCCCCGCACACGCCAAATGCGTAAGCGGTTTTTGCCAGGCGGCCGGCAAATCCTGCCCCTGGATGAAAAATCGCGGAGTATACCGCAGCACCGCCCCGCGCAGGGCACCACGGCGATAGACGTTCCCTTTACCCCGCTGCCGTCGCAAGGTGCTAGAATTCGTTATCGTTTATTCCCCAAGGTAGCCCTGTAATGTCCTTCGCCGAGCAACTGACCCGCCTGCAAGCCTTCCTCGACGCCGACGAGCTGCACGAAGAAGCGCTGGACTATGTCGCCGCCCACGGCTACCTCACCGCCCTGTCGATCAATGCCGAGGAAGTGCCCGAGCGCGAATGGATCGACGCCCTGTTCGCCGAAGAGCCGCACTACGCCAGCGACGCTCAGCGCACCGAGATCGAGGCCACCCTGGTGGCGCTGAAAGCGCACATCGCCCGCCAGCTGGCCAGCGACGACGAATTCGAGCTGCCGTGCGACCTCGACCTGACCGAAGAGCCAGACGATTCCGACCTGCGCGGCTGGTGCATCGGCTTCATGGAAGGCGTATTCCTGCGTGAAGAGGCCTGGTTCGAGAACGCCGAGGAAGAAGTCAGCGAGATGCTGCTGCCAATCATGGTCGGCTCGGGCCTGTTCGACGAACAGCCGGAGTTCGCCGACATCGCCAGCAACGCTAACCTGCAGGACGACATGATCGTACAGATCCCCGAAGCACTGACAGCGCTGTTCCTGCTGCTGCATGCCCCTGACGAAAAGCCGGCACTGCTCAAGCCACGTCACCACTAAGTCGCCTGTGCGCTACCTGCTGCTGGCCACCGGCTGGCTCAGCGTCGCGTTGGGGGTGTTGGGGATATTCCTGCCGGTATTGCCCACCACCCCGTTCCTGCTATTGGCGGCTGCCTGCTTTGCCCGCAGCTCGCCGCGCTTTCACCACTGGCTGGTCCATCACCCCAAGCTCGGGCCATGGATCCGTGACTACCTCAGTGGTGAAGGCATCCCCCTCAAGGGCAAGGTCTACGCCATCGGCCTGATGTGGGCCAGCATCGGTCTGTCGTGCTATCTGGTGCCCCTGTTCTGGGCACGTATCTTCATGTTGTCCAGTGCCGTCCTGGTAAGCCTGTATATCCTCAGACAGAAAACCCTGCACAAGCCAAAGTGACAATATTTTGTCGCCAAATATCACTTTCGCCTAATTCGTGCTTCCCTTAGCCGAAATGATTCTGGAACTCGGTTAAAGCCCTGTATTCATTGGCCTTAATGGAGTTTTTCGCCGCCATTTCCAGTGTTCATCTGCGAGCCTGTTAGATGATTTATTTATGTTATGGCAATTTTTATGAATAAATCTTCTTGTCTATCGCGTTGAATGTACTTAGCTGTGTTATTAAAAACCTGCAACACTATATGAAATAACTTTATCGTCATTTTTTTGGCGATTAGCAGGATCAATTCCAAGATCAGGGAGATGTACCATGCGCGTTTTGAACCCCATCACCAGTGCATTATTGTTGGCCCTGGCGAGTGCCAACGTACAGGCGATGTCGATCACAGAGGCTGTCCAGAGCGCCGTGGACTACCACCCGCAGGTCAGCTCCAACCGCAACAGCAAGCTGTCTGCCGATGAAGATGTGAAGTTTGCGCGTGGTGGCTACTACCCTTCCGTGGATCTGGTTGCCGGCTATGGCCGCCAGCGTTCTGACAACACCACGACTCGTGCCGAGGGCAACCACAACAAGGAAACCCTCAACTACACCCAGTCCGAGCTGCGCCTGCGGCAGATGATCTTCGACGGCTTCAACACCTCGAATGAAGTGGGCCGCACCGAAGCGGTCTCCACCTCCCGCGCCTACTACACCCAGGCCGTTGCCCAGGATGTCGCTCTGCGCGCAGTCGAGGTGTACCTGGAAGTGCTCAAGCGCCGTGAACTGGTGACTCTGGCCAAGAACAACCTGCAAGCCCACCTGCGCGTCAACGACCAGATCGGCTTGCGCAGCGAGCGCGGCGTCGGCAGCACCGCCGACCTTGACCAGTCCCGCGCACGTCGCGCCCTGGCGGAAAACAACCTGGACACCGCCGAAGTCGACCTGGCCGATGCCGAGGCCAACTTCTTCAGCGTCGTCGGCCGCATGCCGGACGAGCTGGAAAGCCCGCAGTCCATCAAGGGCGAGGTGCCTGGCACCCTCGATGAAGCCCGCGACGGCATGCGTCAGAACAACCCGTACATCAAGTCTGCGCAGGCTGACGTCAATGCTGCCGAGCAGCAATACGAAGTGGCCAAGTCGACCTTCTACCCACGCTTCGACGCCATTCTGGCTACCGGTGCCAACAACAACACCGGTGGCGAGAAAGGCCACAACAATAACGACTGGCAAGCCGGCGTGGAGATGAACTACAACCTGTTCCGCGGTGGCAGCGACAAGGCTCGCCTGCAGTCCGACGCGCACAAGATCAACCAGGCCCTGGACATCCGCAACAACGCCCTGCGTGAGCTGACCGAAAACCTGAGCCTGGCGTGGAACGCCATGAACAACGCCAGCAAGCAGCTGCCGACTGCGCGTGAATACGCCGAGACCACCAAGCGCGTGCGTGCCGCCTATCAGGACCAGTTCGGCCTGGGTCAGCGCACCCTGCTTGACGTGCTGGACAGTGAAAACGAGCTGTACAACGCCGATCGTCGCTACACCGAGGTGCGTTATACCGAGGAGTTCTCGCGCTACCGCGTGCTGGCGACCATGGGCGAGCTGTTGACCAAGCAACGTATTTCGCTGCCGCCGGAAGCGCTGGCTACCACCGAAGTACGCACCGAGGCGCGTTTGCCTGATATGCGTTGATCGGGTTCGAGATAGCCGGGGCCGCTTTGCGGCCCCCTGCCCTCACTCACTACCATGGTTACGCTGGAACGTCTCCAAACCCATGGCCCTGATCTGCCCCTCGATCAACGCCTCGAACGGTGCCAGCAGCGCATCGAAACAGGCAGGCTGCTCCAACGCGTTCAGCGCTCCCACCACCGCCTCGATAGTCGATAACGCCCCCGCCTCCGGCGCCTTGCGCAAGCGGTAGCGTGAAGGCGCGACAGCCCCCAGGGTGACTCGCGGCAACGCCTCCAGCAACGGGTTCAGGTAGAGCAGCTTCCGCGCCTTGCGCCAGGTGCCGTCGGGCACGATCAACAGCAAGGGTTTGTCGTCCGTCTCGCCATAGGCAACCAACTCCTGGGCGTCGCCGCCCGGGAACAGCAGGGCCGGCCGGTAACCGGAAGTCGCCAGCAATTCGTTCAAGTCCTCGAACACCTCGCCTACCCGCAACTCGGCGTTGTTCAGGCCAAGGGCGGCCAAGCGGGCGGTATTCAGGGCATGGGCGGTTTCACTGGGGTGCTGCAGCAGGATGACGCGGGTACGGCTGTCGAGCGCAGGGATCAGTGAACAGAGGCAATGGTCGAGCGGGCGCTGGCAGCGCTCGCAGCGGGGTCTGGGCATGGGGTTCTCCTTGGCGGGAACAGTTTGCCACAGAACCGGGGCCCGCTTTGCGGGCCATTCGCCGGCAAGCCAGCTCCCACAGGATCACCACAGACCTGGGCCTTGTGCAATACCTGTGGGAGCTGGCTTGCCGGCGAAAGGGCCGCAAAGCGGCCCCGGCGATCTCAACGGTTGAACCGCTCTGCCAGGCTATGCAGGTATTCCGCCATGCGTTCCAGGTCCTGGCTGATTTCCGCGCCCTGCCTGGCCTGCCCGGCACTCTGGTCGCACAGGTGAGCTATGCGCACGATCTGCTGGTTGATGTCCTCGGCCACATGGCTCTGCTGCTCCGACGCCGTCGCCATCTGCTGGCTCATGCCGGTGATGCGGCTGACCGCCTGGGCAATCCCGCTCAACGCTGCCTGCACCGCCTCTACACTGTGCACGCTGTCCCGCGAGATCTGTTCGCCGCGGCTGGCGGTGCTGACCGCGCGCTCTGCCCCGGCGCGCAACGAGGCGATGATCTGGTGGATCTCCTCGGTCGAGGCACGGGTGCGCTGGGCCAGCGAACGCACCTCGTCGGCCACCACGGCAAACCCGCGCCCCTGTTCGCCGGCACGCGCCGCCTCGATGGCTGCGTTGAGAGCCAGCAGGTTGGTCTGCTCGGCGATCGAGGTAATCACATCGACCACGCTGCCGATCGACTGGGTCTGCTCGGCCAGGGCATTGACCGCCTGGCCGATGTCGTTGACCGCATTGCTCATGCTGCCCATGGCTTGCAGGCTCTGCATCGCCAGCTCGCTGCCCTGTTGCGCCAGCTGGTCGGCATCGCCCGCTGCGTGCGCCGTGCTCTGCACGTTGTGGGTAACCTGCTGGATGGTCGCCGCCATCTGCGCGATGGCGGCGGCGGACTGGTCGGTCTCGTTGCGCTGGCGGTCGAGCATCTGTGCCTGGGCATCGGACAAGTCGGACGACTGCGCTGCCCGCGACTTCACCCCGACCCCGGCATCCACCAGGCGGGTCAAGGCCGTTTGCAGGCGTGCTTCTTCACTGATGATGGCAAGATCCAGCTGGCCTTGCAGGCCTGGGTTATCACTGTAGGTCAGTGCCACCAGCGGGCTGGTGAAGGCCTTGGGATGCTCGGCCAGCGTGCGGCGGACCGCCTGGTTCTGCCGGTGCTCGACCAGATACCAGGCCAGCAGCAGGCTGGCCATCAGCACCCCGAGCGCCGCGTAGGGCGGTAGCCACAGGTAGCCCGCCGCCGACAGCAGGCCCGCACTTATCAATGGCCAACCGTGGCCCAGGCCATGCAGCAGGCGGGCCGCCCACGGCACCGGTGTGCGGCCGGCCCGCAGGCGCGCATACAACGCCTCGGCGCGACGGATCTGCTCGCGAGTGGGCACCGAGCGCACCGACTCGTAACCACTGATGCGGCCCTGCTCATAGATGGCCGTGACGTAGGCGCTGACCCAGTAGTAATCACCGTTCTTTGCCCGGTTCTTGACGACCCCCATCCACGGTTTGCCTTGCTTGATGGTTTCCCACATGTGGCCGAACACTGCCGGCGGCATGTCCGGGTGGCGCACCAGGTTGTGGGGTTGGCCGACCAGCTCGTCGTAGGTGAACCCGCTGATCGCCACGAAAGCGTCGTTGCAGTAGGTGATGCGGCTGTTGAGGTCAGTGGTGGAAATCAGGCGTTGATCGTTGGGAAAGGTTCTTTCGTGCTCAGTGATGGGCAAATTCATGCGCATCTTGGGCAATCCTTGCAGGATGAAAGGGAGGTAGACAGCAGCACACGCAAATTTGATATATAGCAGGACGCCATTATGTTGTCGGTCGACAGCACCAACAATTTAACGGGTGCCGACGAAATACAGCATATGCCGGGCTTCAGCCCACGTTGAGCTGGCTTTTGAGGAGGTCGCGGAAGGTCTGGATCAATGGCTCGCGGCTGCGCCCGCGGCGAATGATCAGCGAGAACGGTGCCTGGTAGCCGAAGGTCGACGGCGACAGCACGCGCAAGTCGCCCTTGTCGACCCAGGCCTGGGCATAGTGCTCGGGCAGGTAGCCGATGTAGGCCCCGGACAGAATCAGGATCAACTGCGCCTCCATGCTCTCCACCGTCGCCGCGCTGTGCTTGAAGCCATGCCGGGCCAGTTCGGCCTGGCTCCAGTAGCCACGCCCGACCATGCGCTGCTGGGTCACCACCTGCTCGGGGATGCGCCGTTCGGCATACAACGGGTGGCGGCTGCTGCAGTACAGCCAGTGCTGCTCACGGTACAGCGGCTGGTAGAGCAGCCCGCTCATGCGCGAGGAGAACGCCCCGATCGCCAGGTCCAGACGGTTGTCCTGCACGCCCAGTTGCAGCTCGTAAGGGCTGGATACCGACAAGTGAAGGTGTACCGCCGGGTGTTCCTGGCTGTAGGCGCCGATGGCTTCGGCCAGCGGCAAGGCCCTGTCACCGACCGTGGAGTCGATCACCCCCAGGTTGAGGGTGCCACGCAACTCGCCCTTGAGGGCGGCGGCGTACTGTTCGAAGCCGTCCAGCTCGGCCAGCAGGCGCAGGGTTTCCTGATGGAACAGCTCGCCCTTGCTGGTCAGGCTGAAGCCGCCACGGCCACGATGGCACAGCACGATCCCCAGGGCACCTTCCAGCTGGCTCATGTAGGTGCTGATGGCCGAGGTCGACAGGTTCAGCTCGCGCTGGGCATTGGCAAAGCCCTGGTGGCGCACCACGCTGACGAAGATGCGCAGCAGTTTCAGGTCGGGCAAGGTCGAGGCCATGGTGCAACGGTTCCGCAGGGGGTATTAGCGCGCAGTCTAACCGCTCTGCCGCCTTTAGTTCAGAAATTCCTGAACTAAGTATTTGCCGGTAGCGATTTTTCCCCGGCACTACCTTCAGCAGACTTGGCCGAAATGTCCCTGCCCGCCGGCAAGACCACACCTGGAAGGCGCGCGGCGGCACAGGTTCGAACAAACAGAACAATCGACCGACTGATGAGGCCCACCGTGGACAAGATCCTCCACCAACCACTGGGCGGCAACGAAATGCCGCGTTTCGGCGGCATCGCCACCATGCTCCGTCTCCCCCACCTGCAAAGTGCCCAAGGCCTGGACGCCGCCTTCATCGGCGTGCCACTGGACATCGGTACTTCGCTGCGCTCCGGCACCCGTTTCGGCCCGCGTCAGATCCGCGCCGAATCGGTGATGATCCGCCCGTACAACATGGCCACGGGAGCTGCACCGTTCGACTCGCTGTCGGTGGCCGACATCGGTGACGTGGCGATCAACACCTTCAACCTGCTGGACGCCGTGCGCATCATCGAAGAAGCGTATGACGAGATCCTCGAGCACAACATCATCCCGCTGACCCTGGGTGGCGACCACACCATCACCCTGCCGATCCTGCGCGCGCTGCACAAGAAGCACGGCAAGATCGGCCTGGTGCACATCGATGCCCACGCCGACGTCAACGATCACATGTTCGGCGAGAAGATCGCCCATGGCACCACCTTCCGTCGTGCCGTGGAAGAAGGCCTGCTCGATTGCGAGCGCGTGGTGCAGATCGGCCTGCGCGCCCAGGGCTACACCGCCGATGACTTCAACTGGAGCCGCCGCCAGGGCTTCCGTGTGGTCCAGGCCGAAGAGTGCTGGCACAAGTCGCTGGAACCGCTGATGGCCGAAGTGCGCGAAAAGGTCGGCGGTGGTCCGGTGTACCTGTCGTTCGACATCGATGGCATCGACCCGGCCTGGGCTCCCGGTACCGGCACCCCGGAAATCGGCGGCTTGACCACCATCCAGGCGATGGAGATCATTCGCGGCTGCCACGGCCTGGACCTGATCGGCTGTGACCTCGTCGAAGTCTCCCCGCCTTACGACACCACCGGCAACACCTCGCTGCTCGGTGCCAACCTGCTGTTCGAGATGCTCTGCGTGCTACCGGGCGTAGTGCGTCGTTAATACCGCTATACCCCGGCAGGAGCCATGAGGGAGGGCCACAGAGGCCCGCCAACAACACGACAAGACCGCCGGGCGCCGTGAACCCGCCCGCGTGGTCGATCTCGCCATAATAAAGATAATCGGGAGACCCCCAATGGCCTTGGACATCATTGTTGTAATGATCTATACCGCCGGCATGCTCGGGCTTGGCTGGTACGGCATGCGGCGCGCGAAAACCCATGAGGACTACCTGGTGGCCGGGCGCAACCTCGGCCCGGTCCTGTACATGGGCACCATGGCCACCACCGTACTCGGTGGCGCTTCCACCGTCGGCACCGTACGCCTGGGCTACGTCCACGGCATCTCCGGCTTCTGGCTGTGCGCAGCCCTGGGCCTGGGCATCATCGCCCTCAACCTGTTGCTGGCCAAACCCTTGCTGCGCCTGCGCATCTTCACCGTGACCCAGGTGCTGGAACAGCGCTACAACCCGGCCGCACGCCAGGCCAGCGCCGTGATCATGCTGGCCTACGCACTGATGATCGGCGTCACCTCGACCCTGGCCATGGCCACCGTATTGCAGGTGCTGCTCGACCTGCCGTTCTGGGCCTCGCTGCTGCTGGGCGGTGGTGTGGTGGTGCTGTACTCGACCATTGGTGGCATGTGGTCGCTGACGCTGACCGACATCGTCCAGTTCGTGATCAAGACAGTCGGCCTGATGTTCATCCTGCTGCCGGTGTGCCTGTACAAGGCCGGTGGCTGGGACACCTTGGTGGCCAAGCTGCCGGCGGCCAGCTTCCAGCTGACCACCATTGGCTGGGACACCATCATCACCTACTTCCTGATCTACTTCTTCGGCATCCTCATCGGCCAGGACATCTGGCAGCGGGTGTTCACTGCCCGTGATGAGAAGGTCTGCCAGCGTGCCGGCACCACCGCCGGTGTGTACTGCATACTGTACGGCCTGGCCTGCGCCGCGATCGGCATGGCTGCGCATGTGCTGATGCCCGACCTGGCCAACCCGAATAATGCCTTTGCCGAGATGATCAAGACCACGCTGCCGGATGGCATCCGTGGCCTGCTGATGGCAGCGGCGCTGGCCGCCATGATGTCCACCGCCAGCGCCGGCCTGCTGGCTGCGTCCACCACCCTGACCGAAGACCTGCTGCCCAAGCTGCGTGGCGGCAAGGCGTCGAGCCTGGGCGTCAGCCGCCTGTTCACCCTGCTCACCGGCCTGGTGGTGCTGGGCATTGCGCTGGTGGTGAACGATGTGATCAACGCCCTGACCCTGGCCTACAACCTGCTGGTCGGCGGTATGCTGATCCCGCTGATCGGGGCGATCTTCTGGAAGCGCGCTACCACCGCCGGGGCTATCGCCAGCATGTCGCTGGGCTTTGCCACCGCGCTGCTGTTCATGTTCAAGGATGGGCTGGAGGCCAATACGCCGATCTACTACAGCCTGGCAGTTGGTCTGGTCAGCTTTGTGGTGGTCAGCCTGATGTCGCGTAAATCGGTAGCGGCGGTTAAGCTGGCCTGATAGGTCCCGGTTGCCTGTACTGGCCCTTTCGCGGGTAAACCCGCTCCTACAGGAATATCACAGGCCTCGAGTGCTGTGGGTTACCTGTGGGAGCGGGCAAGCCCGCGAAGAGGCGGTACAGGCAACACACAACTGGCAGACACAAAAAGGCCGCTGCACCCACCCAGGTGCAGCGGCCTTTGTCTGTATCAGCGACGACGCGGTTGGCGTTTGCGCTGCTCTTCATCAGTCGGGATCGGCACCGGCTGCAAGGGTGGTGGAATCAGCCCCAAGGCGACAGCCAGGTCATGGAGCCAGTTGGACAGTGGTTTATTCATAATGCCCCCTTGACGGGTCAGCCTCACGGCAATTCAATCCTGCGATGTTTCATACAGATCATAGCCCTATGTCCTGTATTACGCATGCCTCTAAAGCTACAGATACGGGCCATTTTGATACGGATCAAGCCGTAACGGCGCATTCCGACGACTGGTTAATCGTTTCGCTTTGTTGCAGGTCGATCCAGGCCTGCAAATTTGCCCCGCGCATGCCCTGGGGCCACATCAACCAGGTGACCGCCTGATCGAACGGTGCCTGCAGGTGGTGCACCCGCACCCGGTCGCGCCCGAGCAGACTGTCGAGCATCGACCTGGCCATCATCGCCACACCCGCGCCGGCGATCACGCAGGCCAGCATGCTCTGGTACGACTCGATCTCCATCACCCGGCCCATGGGCGTATGGGCATGGGCATACCAGGCCTCCAGGCGCATGCGGTACGAGCAGCCCTGGCGGAAGGTGAACACCGCCTTGCCGGCCACATCCTTGGCAGTGTGTACCGCCGGGTGCTCGGGGCTGGTGATCAGCACCAACTGCTCATCGCAAAGCGGCACGCCATCCAGCCCGGCCAGGCTCGGTGGCCCATCCACCAGGGCCGCGTCCAAGGTGTGGTTGAGCAGGCCTTCCAGCAACTCACCACTGGGCGCCGCACGCACCTGCAAGTTAACCGCCGGGTAGGCCTGATGATAACGCGCCAGCAACCCCGGCAAATGGGTCGCCGCCGTGCTGTACATGGTCCCCAGCACGAAGTCCCCGGCCGGTTGGCCGCCCCGCACGGCGGCCAGCGCCTCGTCGCGCAAGGCTGACAGGCGGTTGGCGTAATCCAGCAGCACCTTGCCCGCGGGCGACAGCTGCAGGCGCTGGCGCTCGCGCAGGAACAGCTCGACACCCAGTTGCTCTTCGAGCTGGCGCAAGCGCGTCGACAGGTTCGACGGCACCCGATGCAGGCGCTCTGCGGCGCGGGTGACCGAACCTTCCTCGGCCACGGCCTGGAAGATACGCAGTTGGCTGAATTCCACGGCATTCTCCAAAACAGAACAACTTGATCATCATTATTCAATTCTATTGAAAAAGAAACCGACCTAACCTGCCAGCCATCGCTTACATCCGCGCAGGAGACTTGTCATGTCGCCACTCATTCAACTGCTGGCCAGCGCCGTGGCGCTGATGATGGCCATGGGCATCGGCCGTTTCGCCCTGACCCCGCAGCTGCCGCAACTGATCGCCGAAGGCCAGTTCGACCTGACGGTCGCCGGGCTGGTGGCCGCGGCCAACTACCTGGGTTACTTCATCGGCGCGGTCGATGCCATGTTCGCCCGCTCGCCGGGCCAGGTGCGCCTGCGCCTGCACGGTGGGCTGTGGCTGTGCGTACTGCTGACCCTGGCCTCATGGGCCGCAGACGGGTTCTGGAGCCACCTGCTGCTGCGCTTCGGCACCGGCGTGGCCAGCGCCTGGGTGCTGGTGATGATAACCAGCCTCAGCCAACAGGTGGCCAATGCCGACAACCGCCAGCGCCTGGGCGCCCTGGTGTTCGCGGGGCCCGGCCTGGGCATTGCGCTGACTGGTTTGTTGGCGCTGGTGGCGCATTTGTGGGGGCTCGGCTCGGCAGCACTGTGGCTGATCTATGCCGTGGCCGCGCTGGTGATGCTGCTGGCGGTGCGGCCTTGGCTGCCCAGGGCGCTGCAAGCCGCGCCGGTATCGCCCGCTACACACCTGGGCCCGACCCGCAGTGTCGGCATCGGTCGCCTGGGGCTGGTATATGCGCTGTATGGCGTAGGTTACATCCTGCCGGCCACCTTCCTGTCGCAGATGGCCAACCAGCAGTTCCACGGGCAGTGGCTCGCAGACCTGTTCTGGCCGGCATTCGGCCTGGCGGCGGCGCTGGGGGTTCTGCTCGTGAGCCTGCGGCGTGGCGGCCGAACCGCGACCTGGCTCACCGCCACCCTGTGGCTGCAGGGGCTGGGTGTGCTGGCCTGCCTGATGGGCGGAGGTGTCGGGCTGGCGTTGGGCGTGATGCTGTGTGGCGGGCCGTTCCTGGCCTGCATGCAGCTGGTGATGCAACGTTCGCGGGAGCTGGCGCCGCATGCCACGCAGCGCAATGCCGGGCTGCTGACAGCCTGCTTTGCCCTGGGGCAGTTGAGCGGGCCGCTGCTGGCAGCGGTCAGCAGCCATTACAGCGGCGGGCTGCAGCCGGCGCTGATGGTGGCCGCGGGTGGGTTGGTGGTGGCTGGGGGGCTGGTGCTGTTTGGCAGCGCTGCACAGCAGGCCAACGCCTGTCAGGCCAAGGCTGCATCCTGAATCGTAGCTGCCTGTGCCGGCCTCTTCGCGGGTAAACCCGCTCCCACAGGTACTGCACAGGCCTTGAAGATTGTGCGGCCCCTGTGGGAGCGGGTTTACCCGCGAAGAGGCCGTAACAGGCTAGAACTCACCCCACAAACTTACGCAACTGCTGCTTCACCCAAGGCTCGGCACTCACCAGCACCACCCCCAGCAGCACCATCAACGCGCCAACCACAAAGTTCAGGCTAAGCGGCTCATCCAGCAACAACACGCCAAAGGTCACCCCGAACAGCGGGGTGATGAACGAGAACACTGCCAGGTTCGACGCCAGGTATTTGCGCAGCAACCAGAACCAGGTCAGGTAGCTGATGAACGACACCACAATCCCCTGGAACAGCACGCTGCCCATCGCCAGCGGCGTCAGCGTCACCGCGCCGATCTGGCCGCTGAGCAAGGCAATCAGCAGCAAGCCGGCAAAGCCCACCGCCAGCTGATAGAACAGGGTCAGGGTCGCCGGTGCTTCCGACAGCCGCGAGCAGCGCACCACCACCGTAGTCGCCCCCCAGGCCAGCCCGGCGATCACGCCAAAGGCATCCCCCAGCAGAGTGCGGCCATCCATGTGCTCGAACGACATACCGCCGGCAAACGCCATGGCAATGCCGCCGAACGCCAGCAGGATCCCAAGCCATTGCAGCAGCCGCAGGCGTTCGCTGGGCAGCCTGAAATGCAGGCCCAACGCGGTAAACACCGGCGCTGTATAGAGAAACACCGACATGTGCGCCGCCGACGTCAGCTTCAGCCCCTCGGCAATGAACAGGAACTCCAGGCCGAACAATCCGCCCGCCACCACCCCGGCACGCCAGGTGCTGCCGACCTGCTCCCAGCCCCCGCGCCAGCACAGCATCAGGCCCACCAGCACGGCGGCGATGCCGTTGCGCAGGGCCGCCTGCATCACCGGCGCGATATCGATGGCAGCAGTCTTGATCAGGACCTGCTGGCAGCCCCAGATCAGGCACAGCCCCAGCATCACCTGGAAGGCAAAGGCGTCAGGGTTCTTGCGGGCCGCGCTCATGAGCGGGCCTCTGCGATGGTCATTGGCATGGGCGAGGGCTCGGCAGTTATTCAGGAACTACCGATTATCGGGTTTCCATGGCCACCCTTGCCAGCCTCAAAACGACCTCAGGCGATCTGTGCCTTCGCCGACACCTGCTCGAAGGTGGTTTCATCCAGCGCATCCTCCTGCTCGTCCAGCACCTGGCGCGGGTGCTCGAAGCCGGGGATGCTGCTGTCGATCAGGCTCATCAACCGCGAGCCTCGTTCGGTCAGCACGAAATTCTCGCCATTACCACCATCTTCTTCGGGTCGGGTTTCGATGAAACCACGCTCGAACAACAGCCTCTCGTACTCGCAGGCACGGGTTTTCAGGTGGTCCAGGTCGCCCACCGGCTCCCCCTTGGCAGCCAGTGCCGCAGCGTGCTGCTCGGCATAGGGGCGTGGCGTGAAGCTGTGACCGGCGCCGTTCTGCACCTCGTGCAGCAAACGCTCGATCAGGTCCCAGTCGTAGGCGATGCTCATGGCTACGGGCTCCTGCTGTGGACGGAAGGGGTACACAGGTTGGGACCTGCCGAGGTTGCCCGGCGTTCCGAAATATCTCAGCGCTGGCGTTTTTGCGCTTGCATGTACTGGCGCAGCAACTGGTTGATCCGGGTCTGGTAGCCGCTACCCTGCTCTTTGAACCAGGCGAGGACATCGGAATCGAGGCGAATGGTCACCGTCTGCTTGGCTGGAACACGCAGCTCAGCCTCGCGGAAGAAATTTTCATCCAGCTCAGGAATATCCGAGGTATCAATAGCCTGGTCGTCCTGTCGAGCCAGGCGACTCCAGTCAGTTTTCGATGCTTTGGTCATAATGTCTGGCCTCCCATTTGGTCCGTATTTACACCTGTACATACGACACCTCCTGATCCAGGCCAAAGCTAGGGAGCGATCGCACACTCTTCAATAGCTTCAGGAGGTTTTGGGAAAGGGATTACAACCTGGAGGGAAGTGGCCTGGCCAAATGGCTCACAAGGCTAGGTCAGATGCCCAGCTGGGGACAGGCTGACCATGAAGTGCCACCGGTCGAAGGCGCTGAACTAACGGCCAGGCACATGCCTCCACCGGGCATCACCACCGCCGGAGGTAGGAAGGATGAACTGCTGCTGCCCATTGCCTGTGCCACTGCCCTGTCCTGCGCCCTGCCCGCCTGGGCCTGCACACCGGAAGAAGCAACGCAGAAACGCGAAGAGCTGGCCGGGTTGGTCACCCAGTTGACCGAGCAGAACCCGCAGAAGGCCAAGGAGATCAATGACGAACTTCAAGGGATGGAGCTGGGGACGGCGAGCAAGGATTTGCCCGACAAGTGTCAGCTGATCGACAAGCGGATCAAGGAGTTGAAAGAGGCGGAGAAAAAGGCTGAATAGTGGTCGCCTGTGCTGGCCTCTTCGCGGGTAAACCCGCTCCCACAGGGATCGCACAGGCCTGGAAGCCTGTGGGGTCGCTGTGGGAGCGGGTTCACCCGCGAAGAAGCTAACACCGTTACCGAGCGTTACTCAGCCGCAGGCCTGCGCTTCTTCAGCGGCGCCAGGCCGTCAGCGCTGGCCAGCGGTGCATTGGCCTTCGGCTTGGCGGTTGGCTTGCGCTTGGCGGCCGCCTTCTTGTCACCGGTCTTCTTCTCGACCTTTTTCTTCTTGCTGCCAGCCGCCTTGCCCGAGGCCTTGACCTTCTTAGGCCCGTTGTAGGTGCCCTTCACTTCCTTGATCACCCGGCGCTCGAACTGCTGCTTGAGGTAGCGCTCGATGCTCGACATCAGGTTCCAGTCGTTGTGGGTGATCAGCGAGATCGCCAGGCCTTCGCCACCGGCACGGCCGGTACGGCCCACGCGGTGCACGTACTCGTCACCGCTGCGCGGCATGTCGAAGTTGATCACCAGGTCCAGGCCGTCGATGTCCAGGCCACGGGCCGCAACGTCGGTAGCCACCAGCACCTTGGAGCTGCCCTGCTTGAAGCGGTCCAGGGCCAGCTTGCGGTCCTTCTGGTCCTTCTCGCCGTGCAGCACGAAGGCCTTCACGTCCTTGGCCACCAGGTGGCCGTAGATGCGGTCGGCCAGCGCGCGGGTGTTGGTGAAGATGATCGCCTTGTCGAAGGTTTCGTTGGCCAGCAGCCACTGCACGATCTGCTCTTTGTGCTGGTCGTGGTCGGCGGTGATGATCTGCTGGCGGGTGCCTTCGGCCAACTGCGAGACGCTGTTGAGCATCAGGTGCTCTGGGTCTTTCAGCACCTTGCCGATGATGTCGCGCAGGGCCGCACCACCGGTGGTGGCGGAGAACAGCAGGGTCTGCTGGCGGTTCTCGCACTCCTTGCACAGGCGCTCCATGTCCTCGGCAAAGCCCATGTCGAGCATGCGGTCGGCTTCGTCGAGGATCAGCACCTGCACGTGGGACAGGTCGAGGTTGCCGGCATTGAGCTGCTCGAGCAGGCGGCCCGGGGTGCCGATCAGCACGTCCGGCACCTTGCGCAGCATGGCGGCCTGTTCCTTGAAGTCTTCACCGCCGGTAACCAGGCCCGACTTGATGTAGGTGAACTGCGAGAACAGCTGTACCTGCTTGAGGGTCTGCTGGGCCAGCTCACGGGTCGGCAGCAGGATCAGCGCGCGGATCTCGACGCGGCGTTCGCGCAGGTCGACCAGGCGGTTGAGCAGCGGCAGCACGAAGGCCGCGGTCTTGCCGCTGCCGGTCTGCGCGGTCACGCGCAGGTCACGCCCTTGCAGGGCCAGGGGGATGGCCGCGGCCTGCACCGGGGTTGGCTCGACAAAGTTAAGCTCGGCCACGGCTTTAAGCAGGCGTTCATGCAGGGCGAATTGGGAGAACACGGAGGTAACCTCAGGCAAGTGCGGAAAATTCAGTTGCATAGGGTAACGTTTTCTGCCGCCTTAGCCGAATTTCTTTTGGCAACTTTGTCGCCATCCGCGCTCTAATGGCGCTTCGTTTGGCAACAAAGACTGTACGCAAGCCCATGGATATCCAACGAATCTGGCGTGACTCCCTCGACCTGTGGGGCACCCTTGACCAACATCCGATGCTGCACGCGGCCATCGGCCTGGCGGTGCTGCTGCTGGTTTCCCTGGTCATCGGCCGCCTGGCACGCTTCCTGGTGTTGCACGGCGCCCGCCTGCTCGCCCGCCAGCCAGCGCTGAAGTGGCTGGACGACCTGCGCAACAACAAGGTTTTCCACCGCCTGGCACAGACCACGCCGTCACTGGTGCTGCAGTTCGGCCTGAAACTGGTGCCCGAGCTGTCCGACACCGCCCAGCACTTCCTCGGCAATGTCGCCCTGGCCTTTACCCTGCTGTTCATGACCATGGCGTTGTCGTGCCTGCTGGATGCCCTGCTCGACATCTACGCCCGCACCGAACACGCCCGCACCCGCTCGATCAAGGGTTACGTGCAACTGGCCAAGATGATGCTGTGGATCTTCGCCTCCATCGTCATCGTCGCCACCCTGATCGACCGCTCGCCACTGTTGCTGCTGTCGGGTCTGGGTGCCATGTCGGCGGTGCTGCTGTTGGTGTACAAGGACACCCTGCTGTCGTTCGTCGCCAGTGTGCAGCTGACCAGCAACGACATGCTGCACGTGGGCGACTGGATCGAAATGCCCCAGGTGGGCGCCGATGGCGATGTGGTGGACATCACCCTGCACACCGTGAAAGTGCAAAACTTCGACAAGACCATTGTCTCCATCCCCACCTGGCGCCTGATGAGCGAGTCGTTCCGCAACTACCGCGGCATGCAGCAGTCCGGTGGCCGACGCATCAAGCGCAGCCTGTTCATCGACGCGGCCGGCGTGCGGTTCCTGACTCGCGAGGAAGAACAGCGGCTGAGCCAGGTGCACTTGCTGGCCGACTACCTGGCCGGCAAGCGCCAGGAGCTGCAGCGCTGGAACGAGGCCATGGGGCCGGTGGCCGAGCTGTCGGCCAATCGCCGCAAGCTCACCAACATCGGCACCTTCCGAGCGTTTGCCCTGGCCTATCTGAAGAATCATCCCAACGTGCACCCGAACATGACCTGCATAGTGCGGCAGATGCAGACCACCGCCGAGGGCGTGCCGCTGGAGATCTACTGCTTTACCACCACCACGGTGTGGGCGGATTACGAGCGGATTCAGGGGGATATCTTCGACTACCTGCTGGCGGTGTTGCCGGAGTTTGGCTTGAGCCTGTATCAGCAGCCGAGTGGCAACGACATGCGGGCGGGGTTGAGCGGGCGTGTATCGCAAGAGCCTGTGCCGCGTCGGCTGGAAGACATGAGCGAGGCTTGATATTGCCGGGGCTGCTTCGCAGCCCATCGCCTGCAAGCCAGCTCCCACAGAGGTCACGCAGATCGTGAGATCTTCGTTGTACCTGTGGGAGCGGCTTTAGCCGCGAAGAATCCAACGCGGTGCATGGCACCGGCTGCGCCGGTGTTCGCGGCTAAAGCCGCTCCCACAGGGCCCCTGCTAATTCAATGAGTTATGTGCAGTTCGATGAGAGCTGGCTTGCCGGCGATGGGCCGCAAAGCGGCCCCAAATTGTTTGACTGACAGGCATTACGAGGGTGGTGTTTAAGCAGCCCTTTTCGTGCCAGGGCCGAGTCAGGTGTGCGCATTCATGGTTGTCGAAAGCCGGTTGCTCCCGCGCCCATGGACCATGCAGTACAGCGCACCGGCCAGGATCAACCCCATCGCCCAACTGATATCCGCCCCCAGCCACTCAGCCACGAACCCCGTGTAGAACGACAGCTTCATGAACGGGATGGTACCGATGATCGACACGGCGTACACCGCCAGGCTTCGACGATTGAAGCATCCATAACGCCCCTTGGAGTCATACAGCGCCCCCACATCATAGCGGCCCCTGCATACCCAGTAGTAATCCACCAGGTTGATGGCGCTCCATGGGATCAACAGGTACAGCTGGCCGATCAGGATGTCGGCAAAGAACGTATCGAAATTGTATTGGGTGGCGATGGCGATCAGCGTTGCCGCTGCGGTCAGGCCAGCCATTACCAAGGCCTTGGCCGTCGCGGTCACACGCCGGATGGCCTTGAAGGCACCAAAGATCGTGACCGACGACATGTAGGCGCTGTACAGGCACAGCACGTTGTACTGGATCACCCCCAGCGCTATCACTGCCAGCGCCAACGGCGCCCACGGGCCGAACAACGCGGCAATGGCTGTGGCCGGGTCATGCCCCAGTGCCGACGGCAATGCCACTGCCACCAGCGCGCCGAGTGCCATCATGGCGAAGGAGCCCAGCGCACAACCGCAGTAGGTGGCCCAGAACGTGGCGCGTGGGTTGACGTTGGCCGGCAGGTAGCGCGAGTAATCGGCTACATAGGGGCCATACCCCAGCGTCCAGGAGGCCGACTGGGCCACGATCAGGTTGAAGGCGGTGAACGAGAAGCCGGTACTCACTGCCGTCGTGGTTGCCATGTCGCCGGGGTGCAGCAGGATCAGCACCAGGGCGCCCGCAAAAACCAGCGTGGACAACAGGCTCATCCACGCGCCCAGGCGGTGGATCAGCTCGTAGCCGACAAAGCCGATAACAAAGGTCAGCAAGCCGACCACCACGATCGCCTGGTCATCGCTCATGGGCACCAGCGCCTGCAAGGCACTGCGCATCAGCACGCCGCTGGCGGCGAGGAACAGGACTGCGGCCGTGACCATCACCAGCAGAGGGAGCGCGGCACCATGGACACCGAACTGGGCCCGGCTCTGGATCATCTGTGGCACGCCCAGGTGAGGCCCTTGGGCAGAATGCGCGGCCATGAACACGGTGCCGATGAGGTTACCGACCAACAGGCCCAACAAGGTCCAGCCAAGGCTTAGCCCCGATGCAATGCCCAGGGTGCCGACCATCAGCGCGGTTATCTGGAAATTGGAGCTGAACCAGATGGTGAACAATCGTTTAGGCGTGCCATAACGCTCTGCGTGTGGGACAAATTCGATACTTCGCGTTTCTAGCTTCACGCCGGTCTCCCGATTTTGTTTTCCGGATTATCGGGTAGGGACCGGCGGAATTTGGGTTCAGTAACGAACGCGTCATAGCTGACTGCGCCATGGCTTGCTTGATAACGTCAGGGTACCCAGGCGGCTCATCCACACCGACGCCAGGATCACTGCCCCGCCGATGAGCAGCCTGCCCAATGGCTCGTCCTGGTTCCAGATCAGTAGATTGAGCAGCAACCCTACCGGCACATGCAGGTTGTTCATCACCGCCAGCGTCCCGCCCGAAACCATGCAGGCGCCCTTGTTCCACCAGTACAGCCCCAGCGCCGTCGGGCACAGGCCCAGGAACAGCAGCACCAGCCACTGCACATCGGTGGTCGGCAGGTGCTGGGCGTTGCCGAACAGCAGGAAGGCCGGCAACACCACGAGCAAAGCCCCCAGGTAGAAATAGCCGAAGCGCTTGTAGTGCGGCAGGTCGCTGGGGTGGCGTGCAACCAGATGGCGGTACAGCACCTGGCCGGCGGCGTAGGTGAAGTTGGCCAGTTGCAGCAGCAGGAAGCCGATGAAGAACTCGCCGCTGATGGTGTCGAAGCGGATCACCGCCGCGCCGGCCACCGCCACCAGCGCTGCCAGCAGCGCCCACGGGTTGAAGCGCCGGTTCATGGCGTCTTCGATCAGCGTCACGTGCAACGGCGTGAGAATGGTGAACAGCAGCACCTCCGGCACGGTGAGCACGCGAAAGCTCAGGTACAGGCAGACGTAGGTGATGCCGTACTGCAACGCGCCGATCAGCAGCATAGAGCGCATGAAGCGCGGCTCGACCTGGCGCCAGCGGGTCAGCGGCAGGAACACCAGGCCAGCCAGCACCACGCGCGCGAGCACGGCAAAGTAGCTGTCGACGTGCCCGGCCAGGTACTCGCCGATCAGGCTGAAGGAAAACGCCTGGATCAGCGCGACGATTATCAGGTAGCCCATGGTTGCCTCTCGTGGATCAAGGCCGCGACCTTAGCGGGTTGCGGCAAATGAGTTCAACCATGAGGAATGTAAGGGCTGTGCCGGCCTCTTCGCGGGTAAACCCGCTCCCACAGGGACACCACAGGCCTCAGGTGCCGTGATATCCCTGTGGGAGCGGGTTTACCCGCGAAGAGGCCGGCACAGGCACCCATGAAATTCCAGGCATAAAAAAAAAGCCCGGCCATGCAGGCCGGGCAGGTACACCCAAAGGAGCAACAACAGGTGTCAGGGTTGGGAATTCGCTAAGCCTCAGGCCACCGCCGCCAGCTTGGCCTTGGCCTGGTTGACGCCCTTCTCGTGGAAGTCAGCGCTCATGTTCAGGCCTTCGGCATGGATGAAGTCGACATCGTGAATGCCGATGAAGGCCATTACCTGGCGCAGGTACGGTTCCTGGTGGTCGCTGGTGGCGCCGGCGTGGATGCCGCCACGGGCAGTCAGGACGATGGCGCGCTTGCCGGTCAGCAAACCCTGCGGGCCGGTGGGGGTGTACTTGAAGGTGATGCCGGCACGCAGCACATGGTCCAGCCAGGCCTTCAGGGTGCTGGGGATGGTGAAGTTGTACATCGGCGCAGCCATCACCAGCACGTCGGCGGCGAGCAGTTCATCGGTCAGTTCGTTGGAGCGGGCCAAGGCGTCCAGTTCCGCCGCACTGCGCTGTTCTTCGGGCTTCATCCAGCCACCCAGCAGGTTGGCGTCCAGGTGCGGCACCGGGTTCACGGCCAGGTCGCGCACACTGATCTGATCGGCCGGGTGGGCGGCCTGCCACTGCTGGATGAAATCACGGGTCAGCTGACGGGAAACGGAATCCTGCTGGCGGGCGCTGCTTTCGATGATCAGTACGCGGGACATTGGGGTGCCTCCATCGGCAAAAAGGGTTGCGATTCGATGGAGGTGAGATTACGGGTTGACCTATCGATAAAAAAGCGTAAAAAATGGGTTCAATCTATCGATTTATCAGTTTATTCTGCACTGCAGTTCAAGGCGATCCGTAGTTTGATGATCTGCCGGTTGAACTTGGCAGTGACATCGACGCTTTTACCGGCCGGTACGTTCACCCGGCGCACCCTTGGTGCCTCGGGGCCATTGCGGAAGGTCACCTTGCACGCGGCCGGTACCTGCCCATAGTTGTTGAGGGTGATGGCGCCAATGTCATAGGCCGTGTCATAGGCGGTGTAGTCGAGCTTTACCCCGGTCAGTTCCTTCTCAACGTCGATGGGATAAGCCATGGCCCCGAGGGGCAGGCACATCAGTATTGCCGCACAACATTTCTTCATTGGCCGCTCTCCTTGAAAGAGCGCAGCTTAGGACAACAGGAGCGAAAGATGAAAGCGCCGCGCGTAACCCTTGACCAGTGGCGAACCCTGCAGGCAGTGGTCGATCACGGTGGGTTTGCCCAGGCCGCCGAGGCACTGCACCGCTCGCAGTCATCGGTCAGCTACACCGTGGCCCGCATGCAGGAGCAACTGGGCGTGCCGCTGCTGCGCATCGACGGCCGCAAGGCGGTGCTCACCGAGGCCGGCAGTGTGCTGCTGCGCCGTTCGCGCCACCTGGTCAAGCAGGCCAGCCAGCTCGAAGACCTTGCCCACCACATGGAACAGGGCTGGGAGGCCGAGGTACGCCTGGTGGTGGATGCCGCCTACCCCAGTGCCCGCCTGGTCCGCGCCCTGGCCGCGTTCATGCCGCAGAGCCGTGGCTGCCGGGTGCGCCTGCGTGAAGAAGTGCTGTCTGGCGTCGAGGAAGTGATGCACGAAGGCATCGCCGACCTGGCCATCAGCAGCTACAGCATCGGCGGCTACCTGGGCGCCGAACTGAGCGCGGTGGAGTTCGTCGCCGTCGCCCACCCCGAACACAGCCTGCACCGCCTGGGCCGCGAACTGACCTTCCAGGACCTGGAGAGCCAGTTGCAGGTGGTAATCCGCGACTCGGGCCGCGCCCAGCCGCGCGATGTCGGCTGGCTGGGTGCCGAGCAACGCTGGACCGTCGGCAGCCTGGGCACCGCCGCTACCTTTGTCAGCAGTGGCCTGGGCTTTGCCTGGCTGCCCCGCCACATGATCGAGCGCGAGCTACGCGAAGGCGTGCTCAAGCCGTTGCCGCTGGATCAGGGTGGCAGCCGCCACCCACTGTTCTACCTTTATTCGAGCAAAGAGAAGACCTTGGGCCCGGCTACGCAGATTCTCATCGACCTGCTGCGCAATTTCGACACCGCGCCATTGGACGTGCCCTTCGCAGCCCCCCCGCAAGCCTGAGAGGACCGCGCCCATGGCCTATTTCGAACACGAAGGATGCACACTGCATTACGAGGAATACGGCCAGGGCGAACCCCTGGTATTGCTGCATGGCCTGGGCTCCAGCTGCCAGGACTGGGAGCTGCAGGTGCCGGTGCTCAGCCGCCATTACCGGGTAATCCTCATGGACATCCGCGGCCACGGCCGCTCCGACAAGCCACGCGACGGTTACCAGATCGCCACCTTCAGTGCCGACCTGCTGGCCCTGCTCGAACACCTGCACACCGGCCCCGTGCACATCGTCGGCCTGTCCATGGGTGGCATGGTCGCCTTCCAGTTCGCTGTCGACCACCCGCAGTGGCTGCGCAGCCTGTGCATCGTCAACAGCGCCCCCGAGGTCAAGCGTCGCACCCGCAGTGACTGGGTGTGGTGGCTCAAGCGCTGGGGCCTGGCGCGCCTGCTCAGTGTCGAAACCGTCGGCAAGGGCCTGGCCGAGCGGCTGTTCCCCAAACCGCAGCAGGCCGAACTGCGGCACAAGATGGCCCAGCGCTGGGCACGCAACGACAAGCGCGCCTACCTCAAGAGTTTCGACGCCATCGTCGACTGGGGTGTGCAGGAACGCATCGGCCAGGTTCACTGTCCTACCCTGGTGATCGCAGCCGACCAGGATTACACCCCGATACAACTGAAAGAACGCTACGTTGCCCTGATGCCTCACGCCAGGCTGGTGGTCATCGACGATTCCCGGCACGCTACACCCCTCGACCAACCCGAGGTCTTCAACCAGACCCTGCTGCAGTTCCTTGCAGCCGCTTCCACCTCTCAAGGATCTTTGAGCCCATGCTGAAAAAACTCCTGCTCACCGCCTGCTCGGTCGCCTTCGCCACCAGCGTCATGGCCTCCGACAAGACCCCGCACGTACTGCTGGACACCAGCTTCGGCCAGGTCGAGATCGAGCTCAACGCCGAGAAGGCACCGATCAGTACCAAGAACTTCCTGCAGTACGTCGACAGCGGCTTTTACAACAACACCATCTTCCACCGCGTGATCCCGGGCTTCATGGTCCAGGGTGGCGGTTTCACCGAGCAGATGGTGCAGAAAGAAACCCAGGACCCGATCAAGAACGAGGCCGGCAACGGCCTGCAGAACACCCGTGGCACGCTGTCGATGGCGCGCACATCCAACCCGAACTCGGCCACCAGCCAGTTCTTCATCAACGTCGCCGACAACGATTTTCTCAATCCGGGCCGCGACGCCGGTTACGCCGTATTCGGCAAAGTGACCAAGGGCATGGAGGTGGTAGACCAGATCGTCAATTCACCGACCACCGTCAAGAAAGGCATGCGCGATGTGCCAGCCGATCCGGTCTACATCAAGTCCGCCAAACGCATCGACTGACCGCAGGTTTCACAGGGACGTGAAAACCTTCCGGGGTCGGGTAGCACAGGAGTCTTGTCACCCATGCTGTACCGCCGTTTCGAGCAACTGATCGACATCTTCCGCGACGCGCCCAGCGAGTCGCCACCTGGCCAGGTGTGGCCGTTCTACCTGTACTACCTGCGCCAGGTGTGGCCGAGCTTTCTCGCCCTGCTGGTGGTGGGCCTGTTCGCCTCGCTGATCGAGGTGGCGATGTTCAGCTACCTCAGCCGCATCATCGACCTGGCACAGGGCACGCCCAATGCCAGTTTCTTCAGCGAACACAGCGGCGAACTGATCTGGATGCTGGTGGTGATCCTGCTGTTGCGCCCGATATTCTTCGGCCTGCACGACCTGCTGGTGCACCAGACCATCAACCCCGGCATGACCAGCCTGATCCGCTGGCAAAACCACACCTATGTACTCAAGCAGAGCCTGAACTTCTTCCAGAGCGACTTCGCCGGGCGCATCGCCCAGCGCATCATGCAGACCGGCAACTCACTGCGAGACTCTGCGGTGCAGGCGGTGGATGCGCTATGGCACGTGCTGATCTACGCCATTACCTCGCTGGTGCTGTTCGCCGAGGCCGACTGGCGCCTGATGCTGCCGCTGCTGCTATGGATCGCAGGCTACATCGCCGCGCTGTTCTACTTCGTCCCCCGGGTGAAGGAGCGTTCGGTGATTTCCTCCGACGCCCGCTCCAAGCTGATGGGCCGCATAGTCGACGGCTACACCAACATCGCCACCCTCAAGCTGTTCGCCCACACCGACTTCGAACAGCAGTACGCGCGCGAAGCGATCCGCGAACAGACAGAGAAAACCCAGCTGGCCGCACGCGTGGTCACCAGCATGGACGTGGTCATCACCACCCTCAATGGCTTGCTGGTGGTCGCCACCACAGGCCTGGCGCTGTGGCTGTGGAGCCAGTCGCTGATCACCGTCGGCGCCATCGCCCTGGCCACCGGCCTGGTGATCCGCATCGTCAACATGTCGGGCTGGATCATGTGGGTGGTCAACGGCATCTTCGAGAACATCGGCATGGTCCAGGACGGCCTGCAGACCATCGCCCAGCCGGTCACCGTCACCGACCGGCCCAACGCACCGGCGCTCAAGGTCAGCCGCGGTGCGGTGCGTTTCGATGATGTGGACTTCCATTACGGCAAGGCCGCCAACGTGATCGAAGGGCTCAGCCTGGACATACGCCCGGGCGAGAAGATCGGCCTGATCGGCCCCTCGGGGGCAGGCAAGTCGACCCTGGTCAACCTGCTGCTGCGGCTGTATGACGTGCAGGGCGGGCGCATTCTCATCGACGGCCAGGACATTGCCGAGGTAAGCCAGGCCAGCCTGCGCGCGCAGATCGGCATGATCACCCAGGACACCTCG
Organism: Pseudomonas sp. PNPG3; assembly: GCF_023093815.1. NCBI lineage: Bacteria > Pseudomonadati > Pseudomonadota > Gammaproteobacteria > Pseudomonadales > Pseudomonadaceae > Pseudomonas > Pseudomonas sp. PNPG3. The sequence continues at coordinate 64,207 of NZ_JALLKV010000010.1, read as the reverse complement.
CTGCTGCACCGCTCGATCCGTGACAACCTGCTGTATGGCCGCCCCGATGCCAGCGAGGCCGCGCTTCATGAAGCGGTGCGCCGGGCCCGCGCCGACGAGTTCATCCCGCAGCTGTCGGACGCTCAGGGGCGCACCGGTTTCGATGCCCATGTGGGCGAGCGCGGGGTCAAGCTGTCGGGTGGCCAGCGCCAGCGCATCGCCATTGCCCGGGTGCTGCTGAAGAATGCACCGATCCTGATCATGGACGAGGCCACTTCGGCGCTGGACTCGGAGGTAGAGGCAGCAATCCAGGAAAGCCTGGAGACGCTGATGCAGGGCAAGACGGTGATCGCCATTGCCCACCGGCTTTCCACCATCGCCCGGATGGACCGGCTGGTAGTGCTGGACAAGGGGCGGATTGTCGAGAGTGGCAGCCACAGTGAACTGCTGGAGCAGCAAGGCTTGTATGCCCGGTTGTGGCATCACCAGACCGGGGGGTTTGTCGGGGTCGACTGATTCCTGTACTGGCCTCTTCGCGGGTGAACCCGCTCCCACAGGGACCGCACAAATTTCACGGTCTGTGCAGTACCTGTGGGAGCGGGTTCACCCGCGAAAGGGCCGGCACAGGCAATATGAATGGATCAGTCCCGGCGATAGGGCAACATTCCCCTGGCCTCCTCGGCATACGCCCGCACCCCTTCCCGCTCCTGCGCCAGAAAATCCTCTACCGCCCGCCGCAGCCCCGGGTGCAGCAGGTAGTGCCACGACCGCGTCAGCACCGGCTCGAAGCCGCGAATCAGCTTGTGCTCCCCCTGTGCCCCGGCATCGAAACGCTGCAGCCCTTCGGCAATGGCAAAGTCCATGCCCTGGTAGAAACAGGTTTCGAAATGCAGCCGGTCGAATTCGTCCAGGCACCCCCAATAACGGCCAAACAGGCTGTCGCCCCCCACCAGGCTCAGGGCCATGGCCACATCACGGCCACCCTGCCGCGCCATCACCACGCGCAACGCTTCGGGCATGCGCTCGGCAAGCAGGCTGAAGAACTCGCGTGTCAGGTAAGGCGCACGGCGGCGCACCGCGTAGGTATTGGCGTAGCAGCGGTAGACGAAATCCCACTGCGCCTCATCCAGTTCAGCCCCACGGTACCAGCGGAATTCAATACCGTGCCCGGCCACCTGTTCACGCTCCTTGCGCATCTGCTTGCGCTTGCGCGAACTCAGACTGTCGAGAAAATCCTGGAAGTCACGGTAGCCGTGGTTGCGCCAATGAAACTGGCAGCCCAGGCGCTCCATCCAGCCCGGCTGGCCGGCCAGCTGTTCGTCCAGCGCCGGCTCGGTGAAATTGATGTGCGCGCCAGACAGCCCGCCCTTGGCCAGGTACTCCGGCAACGCCTGCAGCACCAGCAGGCCATCGGCTGGGTCGGCGGCGAGCAGGCGTGGGCCGCTGACCGGGCTGAACGGCACGGCACCGAGCAGCTTGGGGTAGTAGGCAATGCCGGCCCGCTCACAGGCATCGGCCCAGCCATGGTCGAACACGTACTCGCCAAACGAGTGCCATTTGCGGTACGCCGGCAGCAGCGCCCGTACCCGCCCGTCACGTTCCAGCACCAGGTGTTCGGCGGCCCAGCCGGTGTTGCGCGCGACGCTGCCGCTGTCCTCCATGGCGCTTAGAAACGCATGGCGTAGAAACGGTTGGCCAGCGGGCACCAGGGCATCCCAGGTGGCCGCCGGAAGATCACGCAAATGAGCAAGGCTGTACAGGCTGGTCACGGTTTCGGCTCGCTGTTTCAAGGTACCCAGTATCCCCAAGGAAGGCCCACCACTCAAATCACGATAGCCGGGACAGATCCTTTTATTCTCAATTACTTAACCGCAGTGCCACCAATTCGACATTAATCTGTCATTCGCCCCCGCAATACTTGCGCCTGTTTTCCGGAACCCCAGAACCTGTCTATTCAGGCCCTTTCCGAAGACATGCCAACACAGGGGCGGGCGCTTGAGCCTCCCCATCTTATTCAACAGGGAGAACCTTATGCGTCTTGTTTCTACACTTACCGGAGTGAGCCTCACCGGCATGATGCTGGCTCTGAGTACTCCGGCCAGTGCAGCTGTCGACGCCAAGCTGCTCGAAATGCTCCGCGCCAATGGCTCGATCAACCAGGCGCAGTACAACGAACTGCAGGCGGACCTGGCTCAAGAAACCAAGGAAAAGGCCGCTCAGAAAGCTCAGTCCGAACGGATGAGCTCCTTTGAACAGAAAGTGGCATGGGCCGCCAAGACCCAGGTCAAGGGTGATTTGCGCCTGCGTTACGAAGACGTCAACGTCGACGACCCGAACAGCAGCAGCGGCAACCAGGACCGCCAGCGCGTGCGTGCCCGTGTCGGCTTCTACAGCGAAATCAACCCGCAGGTCGACGCGGGCATCCGTATCGCCACCGGCAGCAGTGCCGACCGCCGTTCGACCAACCAGAGCTTCGACAACTACTTCGACAAGAAGTCGCTGTGGGTCGACCAGGCCTACCTCGACTGGCACCCGACTGCAGTTCCCAACCTGCACCTGATTGGCGGCAAGATGGCGCAGCCATGGGTGAGCATGGGCGACATCATCTGGGACAGCGACATCAACCCGGAAGGCGTGGCAGCCACCTACAAGACCGACCTGAGCGGGGCCGAAGTGTTCGCCAGCGCCGGTCAGTACACCCTCAAGGACAACGTCGATGGCGACGGCGTGCAATACAAGCATGACGCACAGGTCTATCACGGCCAGTTGGGCGCCAAATTCGCCCCGGCAGACGTGCTCAAGCTGACCGTAGGTGCCAGTATCTATGGCTACGACAACGACAAGGAAGCCACCATCCTGCAGTCGTTCGGCAACACCACCAACGAGTTCAACCTCGTGGAAGGCTTCGGCCAGCTGGACTTCACCGGCTTTGCCATCCCGCTCTCTGCTTACGGTCAGTATGTGAAAAACACCGAGAGCACCGATGGCGAAGACCAGGCCTGGTTGGCAGGCCTGAAAACCAAGGTCGGCGCCTGGAGCCTGGACTACAACTACCGCGACGTGCAGCGTAACGCCGTGGTCAGCCTGTTCACCGACTCTGACTTCGGCAACGGCTTTACCGGTTCGCGCGGGCACAAGTTCAAGGTCGGATATGAAATCGACAAGAACTTCTCCCTGGGCGCTGCCTACCTGATGGCCAAGACCGACCTGTCGCAGTTGCCCAACAGCGATGCCGATGTAGATACCCTGCAGGTAGACTTGGAAGCCAAGTTCTAAGCAAAACCCTGCACTGCTTCACCTGAAGCGGGAAATGCCGACCCCATCCGGCATTTCCCGCTTTTTTTGCCTGTGAAAAATGCACCGGCCTCTTCGCGGGTAAACCCCACAGGGCCCCCACAGATCTCAGGGCCTGTGGAGTACCTGTGGGAGCGGGTTCACCCGCGAAGAGGTCGATACTGGCTTGCGCTCAATCAGCGCTTGCGCAGAACCACGCTACCTATCGAATACCCCGCACCAAACGAGCTCAACACGCCCAGCGAGCCCTTGGCCAGGTCGTCCTGGTAAAGGTGGAAGGCAATCACCGACCCCGCCGAACTGGTGTTGGCATAACGGTCGAGAATCACCGGTGCATCTTCTTCGGCCACTTCACGCCCCAGCAGCTTCTTGACGATCAGGTGGTTCATGCTGAGGTTGGCCTGGTGCAGCCAGAAGCGTTTCACATCGCTGGGTTGCAGCCCGTTTTCCTGCAGGTGCTCACCGATCAGCTCGGCCACCTTCGGGCACACCTCGCGGAACACCTTGCGGCCTTCCTGGATGAACAACTTGTCCGCCGCGCCCTCGCCCTCTTCCGCCGCGCGGTTGAGGAAGCCGAAGTTGTTACGGATGTTGTTGGAAAACTCGGTCCACAGCTTGCTGCTGACGATGTCGAACTGGTGCGCCGAGGTGGCCTTGTCGGCACGTTCGAGCAACACCGCAGTGGCAGCATCACCAAAGATGAAGTGGCTGTCGCGGTCACGGAAGTTCAGGTGGCCGGTGCACACCTCCGGGTTGACCATCAGCACCGCGCGCGCCTGGCCCAGGGCCACGCTGTTGGCGGCGGTCTGGATGCCGAAAGTGGCCGACGAGCAGGCCACGTTCATGTCGAAGGCAAAGCCCTGGATGCCCAGCGCCTGCTGCACTTCGATGGCGATGGCCGGGTACGGGCGCTGCAGGTTGGAGCAGGCGACGATCACCCCGTCGACATCGGCCGCCGTGCGACCGGCGCGCTCCAGGGCCTGGCGGGCGGCGGCCACGGCCATTTCGCAGAGCACCGACGGTTCGTCGTTGGAGCGCTCGGGCAGACGCGGTTTCATGCGCTGCGGGTCGAGAATGCCGGCCTTGTCCATGACGAAGCGGCTCTTGATGCCCGAGGCCTTTTCGATGAACGCCGCATCGGACAGCGGCGCCGCCTCGACTTCACCGCGCTCGATGGCGGCGGCGTTGTCCTGGTTGAACTGCTGCGACCAGGTGTTGAAGGACGCCACCAGTTCTTCGTTGGAAATGCTCTGGGCCGGGGTGTACAGGCCGGTGCCGCTGATCACGACGTTATGCACGGTCGTTCCTCTGGTCAAAGGCCATCGCCACGGGGCGCTGGCTGGAAACATGACAGGTTAATGGCACTTTAGTACCAATTTATAGGCGAGGGCTGCGCCCTCGTTCGCGGGCACGCCCGCTCCCACAGGGGTTGCGCCGCTCCCGAGGACACTGCTGTACCTGTGGGAGCGGGTTTACCCGCGAAGGGGCCGCCAGGTGGCCCCAAATTGCATCAATATTGCCACAACTGCGGAAGTTTAGCCCTCCACCTGGCTCCATTGCTTGCTCAATCGCTTGTCGGAAATCGGCACCTTGGTCCCCAATTGCTGGGCAAACAGCGAAACCCGATATTCCTCCAGCCACCAGCGGTACACCGTCAGTTGCTCATCACGCTTGCCTTCCTGGGCATGCTTGTCGGCACGTGCCTTGTACTGCGCCCACAGGTTGGCCAGCTCACCGCTCCACACCCGGTCCTTCTGCACCTGCGAACCCAGCTTCTCCAGGCGCAGTTCCACCGCCTTGAGGTAACGCGGCAGCTCCTTGAACCAGGCCCCGGGGGTTTCACGCACGAAGCCTGAGTACACCAGGTTGCCGAGCTGTTGCTTGATATCGTTAAGCGCCACTGCCTGGCTCAGGTCGATCTTGCCCTTGAAGCGCTTCTGCAGCCCATGCCACAGCTTCAGCACTTCCAGGGTCTGCCGTGCCAGGCGCTCGGCATGCTCGGCCCAGCTGCCGCGCTTGCGCTCGGCCAGGCCAGCCAGGGCCGCCCCATCGCGTGGCAGCGGCTGTTCGCCTTCAAGGATGCAGCTGTCCAGGCTGGCCAGCAAAATGTCCTCGACCAGCGCCTCGACCCGGCCCATTTCACGGTACAGCAGGCCCAGCTCGGTCAGCCCCGGCAGCTTGCCGCGCAGGTACTTGGCCGGCTCGGCCAGCTGCTGCAGCAACAGGCGCTGCAAGGCGCGGCGGTGCTGGAATTCGGCCTCGGCCTGGGTCGAGAAGCGCCCTTCGCGCACGGTGCCGCCCTCTTCCACCAGTGCCGGGTACACAGTCATCGACAGGCCGGCGATCTTCTGCTGCGCGGTCTGCTTCACCTCGCTGAAAGCCTTGGCCTGCACCGGCTGCTCGCTCTTGGCGTCACGCGGCACGGCCAACGCTGCCTGGCTGGCTGCTGCAAAGCGCGCGGTCAGCTCGGCCAGGTCGCGACCTTCACCCAGAAACTTGCCCTGGCCATCGACCACTTCGATGTTCATGCGCAGGTGGCCTTCGACCAGGTTGACCGACTCGTCCCATGCCTCGTCGGGCACACGGGCGCCGGTCATGCGCAGCAGTTCCTGGCCCAGGGCCTGCGGCAATGCGCCCTGGCCGAAGGTCATGCGCGCCAGCGAGGCCTTGACGAAGTCCGGCACCGGCACAAAGTTCTTGCGCAGCGCCTTGGGCAGGTTGCGCACCAGCGCCACGCACTTGGCTTCCAGCAGGCCGGGCACAAGCCATTCCAGGCGCTCACCCGGCAAGCTCGGCAGCAGCGGCGCCGGTACCCGCACGGTCACGCCATCGCGGGGGTGCCCGGGCTCGAAGTGGTAACTCAGCGGCAGGCGCAGTTCGCCCACCTGCAGGCTGTCGGGGTACTGCGCGGCGGTGACCTCGCTGGCCTCACGGGCCAGCACGTCTTCCTCGCGCATGATCAGCAGGTTGGCGTCCTTCTGGCTGCCCATGCGGTACCAGCTGTCGAAGGTCGCCGTCTGGTGGATTTCCGCCGGCAGACGCGCTTCGTAGAAGGCATATAGCGTCTCTTCGTCGGCCAGGATGTCACGGCGACGGGCCTTGGCCTCCAGCTCGTCGAGCTCTTCCAGCAAGCGCTTATTGGCCGCCAGGCACTTGGCCCGCGACTGGATTTCGCCACCCACCAGGCCTTCGCGGATGAACAGCTCGCGCGAGGTGACCGGGTCGATCGGGCCGAAATGCACCGGCCGACGGCCGACCAGGATCAGCCCGTACAGAGTGATCTGCTCGTAGGCCACGACCTGCCCGCGCTTCTTCTCCCAATGCGGTTCGAAGTGGTTCTTCTTGACCAGGTGGCCGGCCAGCGGCTCGATCCAGTCCGGCTCGATCCTGGCCACCATGCGGGCGTACAGCTTGGTGGTTTCGACCAGTTCGGCCGCCATCACCCACTGTGGGCGCTTGCGCCCCAGGCCCGACGACGGGTGCACCCAGAAGCGCCGCTGGCGGGCGCCCTGGTAGTCGCCCTCTTCGGTCTTCTGGCCGATCTGGCTGAGCAGGCCACTGAGAATGGCCTTGTGCATTTTCGGGTAGTCGGACGGGTCCTTGTTCACTGTCAGCTGCAGGTCACGGCAGATCAGTGCCAGCTGGCGATGGGCATCGCGCCATTCGCGCAGGCGCAGGTAGTTCAGGAAGTTCTTGCGGCACCAGTTGCGCAGCGGGTTGGCGGTCAACGCCTGGCGCTGTTCCTCGAAGCCACGCCACAGGTTGACCAGCGCGGCGAAGTCGGAATCCACGTCCTTCCATTGCGCGTGCGCCTGGTCGGCGGCCTGCTGGCGCTCCGGCGGGCGTTCGCGCGGGTCTTGCACCGACAGCGCACTGGTGACGATCAGCACTTCCTGCAGGCTGCCCAGGCGGGCGCCTTCGAGCAGCATGCGGCCCAGCCGCGGGTCGATCGGCAGGCGCGCCAGTTGGCGACCGATCGGCGTCAGCTGGTTTTCGCGATTGACCGCCGACAGCTCCTGCAGCAGGTTGAAACCATCGCTGATGGCCTTGCCATCCGGCGGCTCGATGAACGGGAAGGCGTCGATTGCGCCCAGGCGCAGGTGCAGCATCTGCAGGATCACTGCCGCCAGGTTGGTGCGCAGGATCTCCGGGTCGGTGAACGCCGGCCGGCTGTTGAAATCCTCTTCGCTGTACAGGCGCACGCAGATACCCGGCTCGACCCGGCCGCAGCGGCCCTTGCGCTGGTTGGCACTGGCCTGCGACACGGCCTCGATGGGCAGGCGCTGCACCTTGGCGCGGTAGCTGTAGCGGCTGATGCGTGCGGTACCGGTATCGATCACGTAGCGGATGCCCGGCACGGTCAGCGAGGTTTCCGCAACGTTGGTGGCCAGCACCACACGGCGCCCGGTGTGTGGCTGGAAGATGCGCTGCTGCTCGGCCGGCGACAGGCGCGCGTACAACGGCAGGATCTCGGTGTGGCGCAGTTGCGCCTTGCGCAAGATCTCGGCGGCATCACGGATCTCGCGCTCGCCCGGCAGGAAGATCAGCACATCGCCGGGGCCCTTGCCCTCACTCCGCTCGTGGTGCGCCAACTCGTCCAGCGTGGCGAGGATGGCCTGGTCGACGGTGAGGTCGTCCTCGATCTGGTTGCCCTCCTCGTCCTGCTCGCTGGTTAGCGGGCGGTACCAGGTTTCCACCGGGAAAGTACGCCCGGACACCTCGATGATCGGCGCGCCGTCGAAGTGTTTGGAGAAGCGCTCCAGGTCGATGGTCGCCGAGGTGATGATCAGCTTCAGGTCCGGGCGCCGGTGCAGCAGGGTCTTCAGGTAGCCGAGCAGGAAGTCGATGTTGAGGCTGCGCTCGTGGGCCTCGTCGACGATGATCGTGTCGTAGCGCTCGAGGAAACGGTCGTGTTGGGTTTCGGCCAGCAGGATGCCGTCGGTCATCAGCTTGACCAGGGTGTTGGCGTCGCTCTGGTCTTCGAAACGCACCTGGTAGCCGACCAGCCCGCCCAGCGGCGTGCCCAGTTCTTCGGCGACCCGCGCGGCAACGCTGCGGGCGGCGATCCGGCGTGGCTGGGTGTGGGCGATCAGGCCATGGCTGCCACGGCCCAGTTCGAGACAGATCTTCGGCAACTGGGTGGTCTTGCCCGAGCCGGTTTCGCCGGCGATAACCAGCACCTGGTGCTCGGCCAGGGCCTTCTTGATTTCGTCACGCTTGGCAGCGATTGGCAGGCTGTCGTCGTAGCGCACGGTCGGCACGCTCTGCTGGCGCGCGGTGACCTGGGCGCAGGACGCCTGGACCTTTTCCACCCACTGCGCCAGCTTCGCCTCGTCGGGGCGCTTGCGCAGTTCGTGCAATTGCCGGCGCAGGCGATGGCGGTCGGCGATCATGGCGTGGTCGAGGTTTTGCAGCAGTTTGTCGATGGCGTGGTCAGTCATGGGGCTTTTTAGTGATGCAGGTGGGCCTGCTTTTTCATGATCGGCATTCGGAAAGTTGGGCGATTGTCGCAGATTTGCCGGTTCTCTGCTGCCTGTGACGGCCTCTTCGCGGGTAAACCCGCTCCTACAGGGACCGCACAACACCCAGCCTTGATGCAATCCTGTAGGAGCGGGTTTACCCGCGAAGAGGCCAGGTGCAACGGCACAAATGTTTAGCCAGGTGCGATGTAAAGGTTGCCATTCACTGCTTTAATCAACCTTACGCCGCATGTGAGTATCAAAGGCATGACTCCCGTCCAGCCCATCGCCCCACCGTCGTCCCGCCCTTCGCAAGCGAAGGCCCGGCGCCGTGCCGGTGAGAATCCGCTGGTCCACATCATCCTCGCCTTCTGGGCCCTGTGGCACTGCCGTCACGCACGCCCACCGGATTTCTCGCTCACGCCGTTGTGACCAGACCCGGCCGTCTTCCGGCCGTTTGACTCAGCCGGGCCGCCAGCATGCGCGGTGGCCCGTGCGCCCGTGAGCGAATCCATCATGCACTTTGCACCTGTAGAGCAGGCCAGCCGTTTTCTGGCCGACAACCCCGATATCGAACTGTTCGAACTGTTCATCCTCGACGCCAATGGCGTGCCGCGCGGCAAGCTGCTGCACCGCGACGAACTGTTGGCCGTGTACCAGACCGGCCGGCCGCTGCCCAGCACCATTCTCGGCCTGACCCTGAACGGCGACGACGTGGAAAACTCCGGCCTGGTGTGGGACGTGGGCGATATCGACTGCCGCGCCTACCCGCTTGAAGGCAGCCTGGTGCGCCTGCCCTGGCGCCGGGTGCCGACCGCCGCGGTGCAGGTGAGCATGCACCCGAACGAGGGCCTGCCAGCCAGCATCGCCGACCCGCGCCATGTGCTGCTGCGTACCATCGAGGCGTTGAAGGCCGACGGCTACCATCCGGTGATGGCCTGCGAGCTGGAGTTCTACCTGCTGGACCAGCAACCTGATGCCCAGGGCCGCCCGCAACCGGCACTGGACAATGACGGCGGCCGCCCACGCACCACCCAGGTGTATGGCCTGCGCGAACTGGAGCAGATCGAGCCGTTCCTTGCCGACCTCTACGCCGCCTGCAAGGCCCAGGGCATCCCGGCGCGCACGGCGATTTCGGAATACGCCCCCGGCCAGGTGGAAATCACCCTCGAGCACGGCGACGCTCTGCAGGCGATGGACCAGGCCGTGCGCTACAAGCGCCTGGTCAAAGGCATTGCCCATGCCCATGGCATGCAGGCCTGCTTCATGGCCAAGCCGTTCGCGCAACTGGCCGGCACCGGCATGCACATGCACCTGAGCCTGGCCGACAGCGCCGGCAACAACCTGTTCGCCAGTGAAGACAAAGCCGGTACCCCGCTGCTGCGCCAGGCCGTGGCAGGCATGCTGCGACACCTGCGCGACTCGCTGCTGCTGTTCTGCCCCAACGCCAACTCGTTCCGCCGCTTCCAGGCCAACAGCTATGCCCCGCTGGCGCCAACCTGGGGCGTCGACAACCGCACCGTGAGCCTGCGCATACCGGGCGGTCCGGCCAACAGCCGGCACGTGGAGCACCGCATCTGCGGCGCCGATGCCAACCCCTACCTGGCCGCTGCGGCGATCCTTGCCGCCAGCCACTGGGGCATTCGCCAACAGCTGGACCCGGGGGCACCGGTGGAAGGCAATGGCTATGCCCAGGCCACCGAACACCTGCCCACCGACTGGCTGACTGCCCTCGACGCCCTGCAGCATTCGAGCTGGGCTCGCGAAGCACTGGGCGAGGACTTCCTTGGCGTATACCTGAAGGTCAAGCGCGCCGAGTACCGCCAGTTCATGGCCGAAGTCAGTGAGCAGGACTGGCGCTGGTACCTGCACCAGGCCTGATCCCCGGATAACAAGGAACACCCATGAATGCAGCATTGAACAAAGGGCCGGCGCAACGCGCGCCGTCCTACTACAGCGCCACCCTCAACGACCACACCGAGTACCCGCAGCTCAAGGGCACGGTACAAGTGGATGTGGCGATCATCGGCGGCGGTTTCACCGGCGTGGCCACGGCGGTGGAGCTGGCCGAGCGTGGCCTGAAGGTGGCCATCGTCGAAACCAACCGCATCGGCTGGGGTGCCAGCGGGCGCAACGGCGGCCAGGTCACCGGCAGCCTGTCGGGCGACGAAGCCATGCGCACGCAGATGCGCAACCGCCTGGGTGCCGAGGTCGATGACTTCATCTGGCACTTGCGCTGGCGCGGGCACCAGGTGATCGAGCAGCGCGTGGCACGCTACAACATCGACTGCGACCTCAAGCGCGGCCACCTGCACGCGGCCATGAAGCCCTCGCACATGGACGAGCTGCGCGCATTCGAAGCCGAGGCCCGGCGGCGCGGCATGGGCGAGCAGGTGCAACTGCTGGACCGCGATGGCGTGGCCGAGCACCTGCAAAGCCCGCTGTACCTGGGCGCGCTGAAAAACCTGCGCAACCTGCACCTGCACCCGCTCAACCTGTGCCTGGGCGAGGCCCGTGCCGCCCATGGCCTGGGGGCGCTGATTTTCGAAAACTCCGAAGTGCTGGACATCGTCCACGGCCCGCGCCCGGCGGTAGTCACTGCCCACGGGCGGGTCGAGGCGCGCCAGGTGATGCTGGCCGGCGATGTGTACCACAAACTGGAAAAGCGCCAGCTCAAGGGCAAGATCTTCCCGGCCATGGGCGGCATCGTCACTACCGCACCGCTGGGGGAACTGGCCGAACAGATCAACCCGCAGGACCTGGCGGTGTACGACTGCCGCTTCGTCCTCGACTACTACCGGCTGACCGCCGACAAGCGTCTGCTGTTTGGCGGTGGCGCCAACTATTCCGGCCGTGATTCACGGGATATCGAAGGCGAACTGCGCCCGTGCATCGAGCGCACCTTCCCGGCGTTGAAAGGCGTGCCGATCGAGTTCCAGTGGAGCTGCGCCATGGGCATCGTGGTCAACCGCATCCCGCAGCTGGGCAAGCTGTCGGACAACGTTTGGTATTGCCAGGGTTATTCGGGGCACGGCATTGCCACCAGCCACATCATGGGCGAGATCATGGCCGAGGCGTTGACCGGGACGCTGGAGAAGTTCGACACCTTTGCCCAGTGCAAGCATGTGCGGGTGCCAATGGGGGAACTGCTGGGGAACCCGCTGTTGGCGGCAGGGATGTGGTATTACCAGATGCTGGAGAAATTGCGCTGATTTTACCGGCCTCTTCGCGGGTAAACCCGCTCCCACAGGTATTGCACAACCCTTGAGAGTTGCACAGAACCTGTGGGAGCGGGTTTACCCGCGAAGAGGTCGGTAAAGCCAGCAGAGATTCAGAAGATCAGGCGATCTTCTTCAGGCCCTGCTTCTTCAGCTCTTCATCACGCAGCTCACGGCGCAGGATCTTGCCCACGTTGGTGGTCGGCAGCGCGTCGCGGAACTCGATCTGGCGCGGTACCTTGTAGCCGGTAACGTTGGCGCGCATGTGCTCCATTACCTGTTCCTTGGTCAGGGTCATGCCCGGCTTGACCACGATGAACACCTTGATCACTTCACCGGACTTCTCGTCCGGCACGCCGATGGCCGCGCACTGAAGCACGCCCGGCAGGGCCGCCAGCACATCCTCCAGCTCGTTGGGGTAAACGTTGAAGCCCGAGACCAGGATCATGTCCTTCTTGCGGTCGACGATGCGCATGTAACCATCCGGCTGGATCACGGCGATGTCGCCGGTCTTCAGCCAGCCATCGCTGTCGAGGATCTCGGCAGTGGCCTCCTCACGCTGCCAGTAGCCCTTCATCACCTGCGGGCCCTTGACGCACAACTCGCCCACCTCGCCCAGCGGCAGCTCGTTGCCGTTGTCGTCGATGACCTTGCACAGGGTGGACGGCACCGGAATACCGATGGTGCCGACCTGGTTGGCCTCAGCCGGGTTCACCGCAGCCACCGGGCTGGTCTCGGTCATGCCATAGCCTTCGCAGATGGCGCAGCCGGTCACGGCCTTCCAGCGCTCGGCCACGCTCAGTTGCAGGGCCATGCCGCCAGAAAGGGTGATCTTCAGCGCCGAAAAGTCCAGGGCACGGAACGCCTCGTTGTTGCACAAGGCAACGAACAGGGTGTTGAGGCCGACGAAGCCGCTGAACTTCCACTTGCCCAGTTCCTTGACCATGGCTGGCAGGTCACGCGGGTTGCTGATCAGCACGTTGTGGTTGCCGATCAGCATCATTGCCATGCAATGGAAGGTAAAGGCGTAGATGTGGTACAGCGGCAGCGGGGTGATGAGGATTTCGCAGCCTTCATGCAGGTTGGAGCCCATCAGCGCCCGGCACTGCAGCATGTTGGCCACAAGGTTGCGGTGGGTAAGCATCGCGCCCTTGGCCACGCCGGTGGTGCCACCGGTGTACTGCAGCACCGCCACGTCGTTGGCCTGCGGGTTGGCCTCGGTCACCGGCTGGCCCTTGCCCTGCGCCAGAGCGTCGTTGAAGCGTACGGCACGCGGCAGGTTGTAGGCCGGCACCATCTTCTTCACGTACTTGATCACGCTGTTGATCAGCAGGCGCTTGAGCGGCGGCAGCAGGTCGGCCACTTCGGTGACGATGACGTGCCTGACCTGGGTCTTGGGCACTACCTTCTCGGCCAGGTGGGCCATGTTGGCCAGGCACACCAAGGCCTTGGCGCCGGAGTCGTTGAACTGGTGTTCCATTTCCCGTGCGGTGTACAGCGGGTTGGTGTTGACCACGATCAGCCCGGCACGCATGGCACCGAATACCGCTACCGGGTATTGCAGTACGTTAGGCAGCTGCACGGCAATGCGGTCACCCGGCTTGAGGTCGGTATGCTGCTGCAACCAGGCGGCAAACGCTCCCGACAGCGCATACAGCTCGCCATAAGTGATAGTCTTGCCCAGGTTGCTAAAGGCCGGTTTGTCGGCAAAGCGTTGGCAGGATTGCTTGAGTACCGCCTGGATATTGGGGAATTCGTCAGGATTGATTTCCGCCGTAATCCCGGCTGGGTACTTATCCTTCCAAAAATTTTCGATCATGGAAGCCCACTCCTTCAGCAACAGCGAAGTTCGATTCACGCGTCGATGCGCTTATTATTGATATGGGATGACGGCTCGTTGCAAACCGGATCATCTGAAAGCGGGCCGAGAGTAACAGCTTTGCCTGGGGTCGCCTAGAGGCCAAAATAGGCCTCACGGTCATAAAAATGACTCAATGAACAATACAGGTCATTTTTAGAGTAATTATCCAAAATGTCGCAGATCGGGCTGTGATCAGCCTGTTAGAGCGGCTTTAAGGCATTCGCGGGTGAACCCGCTCCTACACTGGACGGTGTAGGAGCGGGTTCACCCGCGAAGAAGCCAACCCGGTATCAAGCTATGTCGCGCAGCTCCCGCCGCAGGATCTTGCCCACCGGCGTCATCGGCAACGACTCGCGCAGCACGATGTGCTTGGGCACCTTGTAGCCGGTGAAGTTGGCCTTGCAGTAGGCCTTCAGCTCATCCACGCTCAGCCCGCCCTCGCGCGGCACAACGAACAGCTTCACCGCCTCGCCGGAGCGCTCGTCCGGTACGCCGATGGCCGCGCAGTTGGCGACCTTGGGATGGCCCATCACCACATCCTCGATCTCGTTGGGGTACACGTTGAAACCCGAGACGATGATCATGTCCTTCTTGCGGTCGACAATGCGGGTGAAGCCGTCCGGGTCGATCACCGCGATGTCGCCGGTCTTGAACCAGCCCTCCGCATCCAGGGCCTGGGCCGTGGCCTCGGGCTGCTGCCAGTAGCCTTTCATCACCTGCGGGCCCTTGATGCACAGCTCGCCCCGCTCGCCCAGCGGCAGCTCGTTGCCGCCATCGTCGATCACCTTGAAGGCGGTGCCCGCCACCGGGATGCCCACCGTACCCAGACGCGCCAGCTGGCCATAGGGGTTGGTGCTGGCCACCGGCGAGGTTTCGGTCAGGCCGTAGCCTTCGACGATGCGGCAACCGGTAAGCGCCTCCCAGCGTTCGGCGGTGGCCTTGACCAGTGCGGTGCCGCCGGAGTTGGTGACCTTCAGCGCCGAAAAGTCGAGCTGGCGGAAGCCCGGGTGGTCCATCAGTGCGACGAACAGCGTGTTCAGGCCCAGCAAGGCGGAGAAACGCCATTTGCCCAGCTCCTTGATGAAGCCGGAAATATCACGCGGGTTGGTGATCAGCACGTTGTGGTTGCCGGTGACCATCATGCACATGCAATTCGCGGTAAACGCATAGATGTGGTAAAGCGGCAACGGCGCGATCATCACCTCCTGGCCGTCCTTGATCAGCTTCTGCCCGTCCGGCCCGTGCTGCGAGAAGCAGGCCAGCACCTGCAGCATGTTGGCCACCAGGTTGCCGTGGGTGAGCATGGCGCCCTTGGCCAGGCCGGTGGTGCCACCGGTGTATTGCAGCACGGCAGTGTCGTCCAGGCTGAGCGGCACCGGCTTGTGCGACAGCTCGCGGCCCTGGCGCAGCACCTGCTTGAACGACACAGCCTGGGGCAGCTGGTAGGCCGGCACCATCTTCTTGACCTTGTCGACCACGGTGTTGACCAGCCAGCCCTTGGCGGTGGGTAGCAGGTCGCCCATCCTCGCCTCGATCAGGTACTCGATGCCGGTATCGGGCAACACCTCCTGCACGCGCTTGCCGAACATGTTCAGGTACACCAGCGCACGCGCGCCGCTGTCCTTGAACTGGTGGCGCATCTCGCGCTCGGTATACAGCGGGTTGGTGTTGACCACGATCAGGCCAGCGCGCAGGGCACCGAACACAGCGATGGGGTATTGCAGCACATTGGGCATCTGCACCGCGATGCGGTCGCCCGGCTTGAGGTCGGTGTGCTGCTGCAGCCAGGCGGCGAAGGCCGCCGAATGGCGTTCCAGGTCCGCGTAGGTCAGGGTCACGCCCAAATTGCTGAAGGCCGGGCGGTCGGCGAAGCGTTTGCAGGAGCGCTCGAACACCTCGACGACCGAGGTGTAGGCATTGATGTCGATGGTGGAAGGCACGCCCGCCGGGCGCTTGTCATTCCAGAAGTCGGCTTGCATTTATTATTGTTCCTCTGCCTGGACCTGCTGTGAGTCCTGTAATCCTTTCACCTGCCCGCCCGAAAGCGAAAAGGCGTTGATCCGACGTTAGCAGGTAAGACCAAGGTGGCATATACGCCAAGTGCCGCCATTAACATTGTGAATCTTATTTGTGCCCTTCCTGCAATCCGGTCGGTTGTGCATACACTGTTCGGGTACCTGTGCGCACAAGGACCCGCCATGCCTCACGACGCCTTCTGGCTACCCGCCAGCGAGCACTGCAGCCTGTATGTGCACCAATGGTTGCCGGCCACACCGGTAAAAGCCGTGGTGCTGCTGGCCCATGGCATGGCCGAGCACGCCGGGCGCTACCAGCACCTGGGCCATGCCTTGAGCGAGGCCGGCTTCGCCCTGTTCGCCCCCGACCAGCGCGGCCATGGACGCACGGCCGAGCTGGGCAGCCTCGGCCTGTTCGCCCGCCATCATGGCTGGAATGCCGTGGTCAACGACATCGGGCTGCTGGCCCAGCACATCGGCCAGCAATACCCGTGCACGCCGCTGTTCCTGTTCGGCCACAGCATGGGCAGCTACATCGCCCAGGCCTACCTGCTGCACCACAGTGGCAGCCTGCACGGGGCGATCCTTAGTGGTTCCAACTACCAGCCGGCAGCGCTCTACTGTGTGGCGCGCCTGATTGCCCGGCTGGAGGCCTGGCGCCAAGGGCCGCTGGGAAAGAGCGCGCTCATAGAGTGGTTGTCGTTCGGCTCGTTCAACAAGGCCTTCAAGCCCAACCGCACGGCGTTCGACTGGCTCAGCCGCGACCCGGCGCAGGTCGACCTGTACGTCAACGACCCGCTCTGCGGCTTTCGCTGCAGCAACCAGTTGTGGCTTGACCTGCTGCAAGGCTTGGCGCAGATCAGCCAGCCGAGTAATCTCGCGCAGATCGATCCTAACCTGCCGCTGCTGGTGATAGGTGGTGAATGTGATCCGGTCAGCGCCGGCAAGCGTCTCACCCACCTGGCCGACGCTTTGCGCGCGACCGGCAATCGACATGTACAGCTGCGCGTCTATCCTGAGGCGCGGCACGAAGTACTCAACGAAACCAACCGTAACGAGGTCACCGCCGATATTCTCGGCTGGCTTGAACAGGCGCTGGCTCTTGGCCGCCCTGTGCGCAGTGAATGATAGCCGCCCTCGCCTACCGCTTAAGGAAGCCCCGATGTCCCAGGTCACCAACACGCCTTACGAAGCCCTCGAAGTCGGCCAGAAGGCCGAGTACAAGAAGTCCGTCGAAGAACGCGACATCCAGTTGTTCGCCGCGATGTCCGGTGACCACAACCCGGTACACCTGGACGCCGAGTTCGCTGCCAAGAGCATGTTCCGCGAGCGCATCGCCCACGGCATGTTCAGCGGCGCGCTGATCAGTGCTGCAGTGGCCTGCACCCTGCCTGGCCCTGGCACCATCTACCTGGGCCAGCAAATGAGCTTCCAGAAGCCGGTGAAAATTGGCGATACCCTGACCGTGCGCCTGGAAATCCTGGAGAAGCTGCCCAAGTTCAAGGTGCGCATCGCCACCAATGTGTACAACCAGAACGATGAGCTGGTGGTCCAGGGTGAGGCCGAGATCCTGGCACCGCGCAAGCAGCAGACCGTCGAGCTGGTGTCGCCGCCGAACTTTGTGGCTAGCTGAAGATTGATGCAGGCAGTACCGGCCCTTTCGCGGGTAAACCCGCTCCCACATGGACCTCACAGCATCAAGCCGTGACGCAATCCTGTGGGAGCGGGTTTACCCGCGAAGAGGCCGGCGCAGCCAACATCATTCGATAGCCTGCAACCGCCGCTCGATATGCCTGCGCTCCGGTTCCTGCCGGGTCAACGCCAGCGCCTGCCGCCAGGCCGCCCGGGCCTCTTCCATATGCCCCAGCTGGTAATGCAGCTCACCCCGCGTCGCATGCGCCAGGTGATAGTCCAGCAACTCTCCCCGCGCCAGAATCCCTTCGACCTCCCGCAGGCCAACCTCCGGCCCATCCCGCTTCGCCAGCGCCACGGCCCTGTTCAGTTCAACCACAGCTGACGGCCAATGCCGCTGCAGCACGTCATACAGCCCGACGATCTCCGCCCAGTCGGTCGCTTCGGCTGTCGCCGCTTCGGCATGCACCGCCGCAATCGCCGCCTGCAAGGTATAGGCACCGAACGCCCGGCTTTGCAGGGCCTGGCGCACCAGTTCGCAACCTTCGGCAATGCGTTGCCGGTCCCACAGGCTACGATCCTGCTGCTCGAGCAATACCAGGTTACCCCGGCCATCGGTACGCGCCCGCTGCCGGGATGCCTGCAGCAACATCAAGGCCAGCAGGCCGACCGCCTCCGGGTCGGGCAGCAACTGCACCAGCAGGCGCGCCAGGCGAATGGCTTCATCGCTCAGCTCCTGCTGCAACAGCGCCTCGCCCGACGACGCCGAATAGCCCTCGTTGAACACCAGGTAGATCACCCGCAGCACACTCTCCAGGCGCTCGGGCAGTTCGTTCAGCTCCGGCACCTGATAAGGGATGCCGGCATCGCGGATCTTGGCCTTGGCGCGCACGATACGCTGGGCGATGGTGGCCGGGCTCTGCAGGAAAGCACGGGCGATCTGCTCGGTGGTCAGGTCGCAGACTTCACGCAGGGTCAGCGGCACCTGGGCATCGGCGGACAAGGCCGGGTGGCAGCAGGTGAAGATCAGCCGCAAGCGGTCGTCGGCCAGCAGCTCTTCTTCGCTGGGGTCCTGCGCCTGGCCGTCGAGCAGCATGCTCAGGTCCGCCTGGGAACGGTCGAACCGGGCGCGCCGGCGCAGCGCATCGATGGCCTTGAAGCGGCCGGTGGACACCAGCCACGCCCGCGGGTTATCGGGGATACCGTCGCGCTGCCAGCGCTCGACGGCGATGAAGAAGGCATCGTGCATGGCCTCCTCGGCCAGGTCGAAATCACCCAGCAGGCGGATCAGCGTCGCCAGGATGCGCCGTGACTCGCTCCGGTAGACCGCCTCGACCTCGGCGCGCACCTGCGCCAGTGCCGTCATCAGTCGGGCATCCGCTGGGTCACCACCTCCACCAGGCGGTCCAGGCTCTCTCCCCAACCCTGGTGGAAGCCCATTTCCTCATGGGCGCGGCAGTCGGCGGCATTCCAGTGCCAGGCGCGGGCGGTGTAGCGGGTTTTGCCTTGTTCCTCGTCAAAACTGATCACGGCAGTCATGAACGCCTTGTCCGAAGGCACCCAGCCTGGGCCGAAGGCATCGGTGAACACCAGCCGTCGCGGCGCAGCAATCTCCAGGAATACGCCCTGGTTCGGGTAATCGCTGCCATCCGGCGCCCGCATCACGGTGCGGAACAGGCCACCGATCCACAACTGCATCTCACATTCCGGGGTGGTCATGCCGTGCGGCCCCCACCATTGCATCAGCCACTGAGGGTCGGTCCAGGCGCGGAACACCTTGGACGGCGGTGCGTCGATCAGGCGACTGATGGACAACTCGTGTTGCACTTGCGCGGGGTGTGCCAGGCTCATGCTGGGAAGTCTCCATTGCTGTCAGGGTTGCAGTTCGCGCACCGGTCGCACCTCGACACTGCCGACCCGCGCGGCGGGGATGCCCTTGGCGATGTTCAGCGCCTCGTTCAGGTCGCGGGCTTCCACCAGGTAGAAGCCCGCCAACTGCTCCTTGGTCTCGGCGAACGGGCCGTCGGTCAGGCTCATGTGCCCGTTGCGCATGCGCACTGTGGTGGCGGTCTGCACCGGCTTCAGCGCCTCGGCCGCCAGCATTCGCCCAGAGCCTTGGATGGATTCGGCATACGCCATGCATTCGGCGTCTTCCGGGCTGTCGGGCAGGCTGTGCAACAGCCCCTCGTCACAATAGACCAGGCACAGGTATTTCATGGTCGCCTCCAGGGCATTGGCAAAGTGCGTTTGGCGATAACGGCTCAGGGCTTGAGATCGAACAGGGCTTTCTGGGTTTGCATGTCGAATGGCGCCGACCAGTGTTCGTGGATTACCTGCCACTGGCCACCTTGACGACGATAGCCCACGGTGGCGCGCATGAAGCCGCACTGGCTTTCGTTGTCCGCGGGGCCACAGCGGTTCAGCCAGTGCGCCAGGGCCAGGTCGCCAGCGGCATGCACGGTGAGTTCGGCGTATTCGAAAACCATGGGGCCGGGGCACATGCCCATGCACATTTCCCAGTGCGCCTGGTAGGTTGCCTTGCCCTTGAACTGCA
This sequence comes from Pseudomonas sp. PNPG3, assembly GCF_023093815.1. NCBI lineage: Bacteria > Pseudomonadati > Pseudomonadota > Gammaproteobacteria > Pseudomonadales > Pseudomonadaceae > Pseudomonas > Pseudomonas sp. PNPG3. Next base: position 44,195 of record NZ_JALLKV010000010.1, on the reverse strand, counting down.
GGGCCTGGATGGCATCGAAGGCGACGATGTCGTCGGCATAGGGAGCGATGATGTTGGGGATGTCGCGATCGCGCACGGCCTGCATCCAGCGCTCGATCAATTGGCGGATCTCGGTTTCGGCTGCGGTGCTCATCGGGGGTTCCTCCGACAGGTCATGGGTGATTGGGCACGGGGTGCAACGTGCTCTCACCTATGGTCGAACGAGGGACGGAGGAATCGACAGGTCGAGGAAATTATTCTGGGTTGGTTGTGGTTTGAAATGCATATGGGGGGATTGCGTCGGGGCGACAAGGTGCATGCCTTGGGTGATGTGGCGCCTGTGAGACCGCGCGCCGCGCGGGCGGCGCTCGGTCTCACAGGCGCTGAAAATGCTGTGGCAGGCCCTTGGCGGGCTCAACCCTGCTGGCACCCCTCACCCATGGCCCGGTACTGGATGGTGTGCACCTGGCCCTGGTGGTCTTCGTAGGTCATGGTCGCAGGTACCACTTCGCAGACGTTGGGGATGGTCGACAGGTTGATCACCCGCTTGATGTCCAGGTTCATGGAGTAGTCGTACTGCTGGGCGACGGGCTCGCTGGAGACGGGTCTGGCCTCATCGGCGAGGGCGAACGAGGACATACCGACCAATGCAAGAATCAGTAATGGTTTCATGTGAGTTTGCCTTTTGAGCATTCAAGCTGATCGATTGACTTCTATTGCCGTGCCCGGCGCGGAGAAGTTGCCATCTACGGTGAAGATGGCACGAAGTACCGATCCCGCTTCGTACTGCCAGTGGGGATGGCTAAAAGTCTACTCCCGGCCTGGAATAGTTGAACCCCGAACTCGGACATTCACCCTTGCCAGATATGCAACAATCTGCGACAAGTTCACCGCAAAACATCGGGCCAGAGCCTCTGGCCACCTTTCAGGGCAGGGCGCGCAATTTCTGAAAATTTGTACTGTTCGAAACTTTCGGCCCCGGAACGCCGGCTGCTGGACCACTTTTACCGCCAGCACGGCTCACGCATGCGTGCTGCGGGCGACGCTGAGCTATGGGTGGCGCGGGGTCCCGGCATCATCGCGGGCCTGAGCCTGAGCCCGGTGGGCGATGGCTTGTGGCTGACCGGGTTGTTCGTCGACCCGCAGCGGCGCAGCCAGGGCGTGGCCGGGCGGTTGGTCGAGGCGGCGCTGGCGCAGGCTGGCGGGCCCACTTGGCTGTTCTGCCACCCGGACCTTGCGCCCTTCTACCAGCGCCTGGGCTTCGACATGGCTCTGCAACTGCCGGAAACCCTGGCTGGCCGCCTGCAGCGCTACCAGCGCAGCAAACGCCTGGTGGCACTGCAACGGGGTCAGTCGTCGCTGGCGTCGAGCCCGGGGAACAGCACCTCGGTGTAGCCGAACCGGGAAAAGTCCTGGATGCGTGACGGGTAAAGCCGGCCGATCAAGTGGTCGCATTCATGCTGCACCACCCGCGCATGGAAGCCGTCGGCAAAACGGTTGATCGGGTTGCCCTGGGGGTCGATGCCTTCATAGCAGATGTGCTTGAAACGCGGCACCACGCCGCGCAGGCCGGGCACCGACAGGCAGCCTTCCCAACCGTCCTCGATCTCGCTGGATGTGGGCGTGATGACCGGGTTGAGCAGGATAGTCTGCGGCACCGGTTCGGCATCCGGGTAACGCTCGCTGCGCTCGAAGCCGAAGATCACCAGTTGCAGGTCGATGCCGATCTGCGGTGCGGCCAGGCCGACACCGCCCACATGGCGCATGGTTTCGAACATGTCGTCGATCAGTTGCTGCAGTTCGGCGCTGCCGAGCATGTGCTCGGGCACTGGCGGGGCGATGCGCAGCAGGCGTTCGTCGCCCATCTTGAGAATGTCACGGATCATCTGGGGTTCGGCTCTGAAGATTGGTGCTCGCTCGGAACGGGGTGCTCATGGCCCAGCACGGTAATGGTTTCGCGGGGCTTGTGCTCATCGACGTCCTTTTCGCCAGGGTTCTTGCCCTCGCTCGACATGTGCTCGATCACTGCGTTCATCTCCGCGCCCAGCAGCAAAACGGCAGCGGAGATATAGAAATACAGCAATAGCACGATGATTGCACCGATACTGCCGTACATGGCGTTGTAGTCGGCAAAAGTCTTCACGTAGTAGGCAAAGCCCAGCGACGCCAAGATCCACACCACCACCGCCAGCACCGAACCCGGGGTGATGAAGCGGAACTGCTGCTTGACATCGGGCATCACGTAGTAGATCAGCGCCACCGCCACCATCATCAGGATGATGATCGCCGGCCAGCGCAGGATGGTCCACACCGTGACGATCACCTCCTGCATGCCTACCTGGGCGGCAATCCACTCCATCACCTGCGGGCCCAGCACCATCAGCGCCGCTGCCACAAGCAACATGCCGGCAATGCCCACGGTATAGATGATCGACAACGGAATGCGCTTCCACACCGGGCGGCCCTCGGGCACATCGTAGGCGGCGTTCATCGCGCTCATCATCAGGCGCACACCGGCCGATGCGGTCCACAAGGCAATCACGATACCTACTGACAGCAGCCCGCCCTTGGACTGCTGCAACTGGTCGATCACCGGGTTGACCTGCTCCAGCGCCTGGGGTGGCAGCACCAGTTCCGATTGCAGGCGCAGCCAAGAGAAGAAGTCCGGCAGGTGCAGGAAACCGATCAGGGCGATCAGGAACAGCAGGAACGGGAACAACGAGAACAGCATCTGGTAGGCCAGTGCAGAAGCGTAGGTCGACATCTCGTCGTCGAGGAATTCCTTGACGGTGCGTACCAGCACGCGGTGCAGGGGCAGGCCGCGCAGGTCGGGGAAAATCATAGCGTCTCCTTTCGCCGCTTGATTCGTGGGTACCACGGGTAAGTCTAATAGACCATGCCGCTGCTGTGCTGATCCCGGCCATGCTGCAAGAATTTGCTTACGCCAGTAGCGGCCTATTCGCGGGCACGCCCGCTCCCACAGGTACCGCACAGTGCTTGAAATCTGTTCAGTACCTGTGGGAGCGGGCATGCCCGCGAAAAGGCCGGGACAGGCCACTCACATCAAGACTTTTTCACCGCGTCCTTCACGTTGCCCTTGATCTGTTGCCCCTCGCCCTTGAGCTCCTGCGCCTCGCCCTCGGCCCGCAGCCGCTCGTTGTCGGTCACTTTGCCGACACCCTGCTTGACGTTGCCGATCGCTTCGTTGGCCAGGCCTTTCGCTTTGTCTTTGGTACCGCTCATGGCAAAACTCCTGCAATTGGGGGCACGTGGACCGTGCCGACAGTCGGTGGACCCGACGCCTTCGCCAAGCGTTCCAACAGTTTTTTCGCCTTCGAACCGAGCGGCAAGGCGGTTGGCAAACCTTGCCCCCGCTACCCGCCACCCCTCACAATGCAGGCCTTCATAGCGTCAACCCGCAGGAACCTGCATGAAACTCGACAAACCCGCCGCCATCGCCCGGCGTAACGAAGCACTGGCCCGCCCGGTGCTGACCAGCAGCAACACCCTGTTCGCCATCCTCGACCGCAAGCGCAACCTGTGGTGGTTCGAGGTGCCGGTGGCGCTGCTGCGCAAGGGCCAGCCCGACTGGGTCAACCTGCTGCTGCACACCCCGGAAAGCGACGAGCTGCAGCACCTGAAGGTGCCGACCAACTTCCTGCGCGCTCACCAGGAACAGATGGAAGTGCGCAACCCCGGCAAGCGCCGCTCGACCATCAGCCTGGCCCTCAGCGCCGACCGCGACTCGCTGCTGCGCGACACCCGCCCGGGTGGCGAGCAGCTGGACTTCCGTACCTTCGTGCAGGCCTGATCAGGCCTTTTCGATGCGATCGTCATGGATGACGATGCGGCCCTGCTTGAACAACCCGCCAATGGCCTTCTTGAAGTTGCCCTTGCTGACGTTGAACAACTTGCTGATCAGAGCCGGGTCGCTCTTGTCGCACACCCCCAGCACCCCGCCTTCGGCCTCCAGGCGCGCCATGATCTGCTCCTGCAGGCTGTCGGCCAGGGCAGCACCCACCGGTTGCAAGCTCAAGGCGATCTTGCCGTCCGCGCGCACTTCCTTGATGAAGCCCTTCTCGTGCATTCCCGAGCGCAGGAACTTGAACACCTCGTTCTTGTGGATCAGGCCCCAGTGGCGGTTGTTGATGATCGCCTTGAAGCCCATCGGTGTCTCGCCGGCCACCAGCAGCTCGACCGGCTGGCCCACCTGGTAGTCCGCCGGGGTGCGGTCAAGATAACGGTCCAGGCGTGAGGTGGCGGTGATGCGGCGGGTGCGCTTGTCGAGGTACACGTGCACCACGCAGTAGTCGCCGATCTTCAGCGGCCGCGCCTCTTCCGAGTACGGCATCAGCAGGTCCTTGGACAGGCCCCAGTCGAGGAAGATGCCGGCACCGTTGATATCCTTGACCTTGAGGCTGGCGAACTCGCCAACCTGCACCTTGGGCTTCTCGGTGGTGGCGATCAACTGGTCTTCGCTGTCCAGGTAGATGAACACGTTCAGCCAGTCATCCACTTCGGTTTCGGCGTTTTTCGGGATGTAGCGCCCGGGCAGCAGGATCTCGCCGTCGGCGCCGCCGTCCAGGTACAGGCCGAAGTCCACGTGTTTCACGATTTGCAAACTGTTGTAACGCCCAAGCAGAGCCATTTCCGATGTTCCTCAAGACAAGGCGGCTATTCTACACCTGAAGCCAGCGCGCCGCCCGACCGCTGATGCAGTGGAACCGTCAGCGTCCCTCTTGCGTCTACCGACGGGCAAGCACCCGCAAGGAGCAGCCCATGCCGCTACGCCTGTCCAAAGCCCTGCTCGTCGCCATCGGCTGCGCACTGGCCTTGGCCGCCTGCAGCCGTATCGACCTGGCCTACCGCAACCTCGACCGCCTGGTGCCGTGGTCGCTAGGCGACTACCTGGCCATGAACAGCGAGCAGAAGGCCATGCTTGACGACCGCCTGCGGGAGCACCTGGCCTGGCATTGCAAGACCCAACTGCCTGGTTACCTCGACTGGCTGGACCGGGTACGCGGCATGGTCGCCGACGACCAGGTGACCGACCAATCCCTGCAGCAGCGTACCCGCGAAGCCCGCGAGGCGATTGGCCGGGTAGCCGAGGAAATCACCCCTTCGGCCACCGAGCTGCTGCGCGGCATGAGCGATGCCCAGGTGGCGGAGATGCGCGAGGCGTTCCGCGAAGACATCAGCGAACGGCAGAAGAAGTATGTGGATACGCCGTTGGACAAGCAGATAGCCCGCCGTACCGAACGCATGGAGAAACGCCTGACGCCGTGGTTTGGCGAGCTGACCGCGGTACAGAAGCAGCGCGTGCAGGCCTGGTCCCAGGCGCTGGGCGACCAGAACCGCGAATGGATCGCCAACCGCGCGCACTGGCAGCAGCAATTGCTGCTGGCGATGAACCAGCGCAACGACGCCAGCTTCGAGCCGCGCCTGGCAACGTTGTTGCAGCGCAAGGAGAGTTTGTGGACGCCGGAATACCGGGCGGCGTATCAGAATACCGAGCAGCAGGCGCGCAGCTTGCTGGTGGACCTGGTGCACCAGAGTACCCCGCAGCAGCGGCGGTACCTGCAGGAACGGTTGGGCAAGGTGCGTACCGATTTCAGTGAATTGAAGTGTTTGAAAGGGTGACGGTGAAAAGCAGGCCTGGCCTTTTCGCGGGTAAACCCGCTCCCACAGGGACCTCACTGGTTTCGAATCCTGTGCCGTACCTGTGGGAGCGGGTTTACCCGCGAAGGGGCCAGGCCTGTTAAAGCACAGTCACCGCCCCTTGCGCCGATACGGAAACACATCGATCACCTTCCCGTCACGAATCGCCGCCTGCAGCCCCTTCCAGTAATCCGCGTCGTACAACTCCCCATGCAGGCGGCTGAACAAGCGCCGCTGGCCGATATCGGCAAACAGGAACGGCGGAAACTCCTCGGGGAACACGTCGTGCGGCCCGATCGAGTACCACGGCTCGCCCGACATCTCGTCCTCCGGGTAACGCGGCGGCGGGATATGGCGGAAGTTCACCTCGGTCAGGAAGCTGATCTCGTCATAGTCATAGAACACCACCCGGCCATGGCGGGTTACGCCAAAGTTCTTCAGCAGCATGTCGCCAGGGAAGATATTCGCCGCCGCCAACTGCTTGATGGCCAGGCCGTAATCCTCCAGGGCCTCCAGCACCTGGCCCTCGCTGGCGTGTTCCAGGTACAGGTTCAGCGGCGTCATGCGCCGCTCGGTCCAGCAGTGGCGGATCAGCACCGTGTCACCCTCGAGCGCCACGGTCGATGGCGCCACCTCCAGCAGTTCGGCCAGGCATTCCGGCTCGAACTTGCTGCGCGGGAATCGAAAATCGGCGAACTCCTGGGTATCGGCCATGCGCCCGACGCGGTCGACGCTTTTCACCAGCCGGTACTTGTCTATCACCGTGGCACGGTCGACCGTCTTCGACGGTGAAAAACGGTCCTTGATGATCTTGAACACGGTGTTGAAGCCCGGCAGGGTGAACACGCTCATGACCATGCCGCGCACCCCGGGCGCCATGACGAAGCGGTCGTCGCTGCTGGCCAGGTGGTTGATCAGCGCCCGGTAGAACTCCGACTTGCCATGCTTGTAGAAACCGATGGAGGTATACAGCTCGGCAATGTGCTTGCCCGGCAAGATGCGTTTGAGGAAGTTGACGAACTCCGCCGGCACCGGCACATCGACCATGAAGTACGAGCGGGTGAAGGAAAAGATGATCGACACCTCGGCCTCGTCGGTGATCAGCGCATCGGCCTCGATACCGTGCCCTTCGCGGTGCAGCAGCGGGATTACCAGCGGCCATTGCTCATCGCTGTTGAACAGACGGCCGACCAGGTAGGCACCCTTGTTGCGGTAAAGCACCGGCACAAACAGCTCCAACGCCAAGGTCGGGTCCTTGCATACCCAGTCCGGCAGGCAGTCGCGCAGTTGATCCTCCAGGCGCACCAGGTCGCCCTCCAGGTCGCCGTACGGCACATCGAACGGGTAATCGCTGAACACCGCTCGCAGCAGGCCCTTGAGCCCACCGTCAGGCCGATAGGTACGGGTTTGCGCGGCGCGCTCACGGCTGCGCATGGACGGTCGGGTGGTGTGGATGAACATGCAGCCGTCGCTGATCAGGTCGTGGCTGAACAGGCTGCAGAACAGCGAGTTGTACCAGGTCTCGGACAGCTCGTCGTCCAGCCTTGGGTCGATCAGGTGGATATAGGCGTTCTTCACCAACGGCCATTGCTCCACATCCAGCAGCACGTCCTCGGCAAAGCTCTGGCGCAGCCAGCCGTTGACCTCGGCGACCTTCTCTTCATAGAGATTGATACGGGCGGCGGCGGCACGCTGGATATCCTGCCAGCGCGCCTGCTCGAAGCGCTGGCGGGCACCGAGGGTGATGCGCTGGAAGTGGTCGCGGTAGTCGTCGAAGCCGGCAAGGATCGTCCGGGCGATTTCGACAGCGGGCCAGGGCTGGGGCATGCGAGGACCTCGGTGCAGGGGTGAGATACAGAGCTTAGTCTGCCTGTCCGGAATACGGCGCCTGTACCGGCCTCTTCGCGGGTAAACCCGCTCCCACAGGTTCTGTGCAGTGCTCGGCCCTGTGGAAATCCTGTGGGAGCGGGTTTACCCGCGAAGAGGCCGGCACAGGTTTACACCGCAAGAAAGCACAAGAATCCCCAGCCCCCCTGGCGTACACTCGCGCCCCTGCCCTGCCTCCGGAGACCGTTGTGAGCCCCATCGCCCTAGCCCGCCTGCTGACCCTTGCCGCCGTCTGGGGGGCGAGCTTCCTGTTCATGCGCATCATCGCCCCCGAACTGGGCACGGTGCCGACGGCGTTCTTCCGAGTGTCCATCGCCTGCCTGGGCCTGGTTGCACTGCTCGCTGCCGCCCGCGTGCGCTGGGACTTCCAGGGCAAGCTCGGGGCCTGCCTGGTGCTGGGCATGATCAATTCCGGTATCCCCGCCACGTTCTACTCCGTGGCCGCCCAGGTGCTGCCCGCCGGCTACTCGGCAATCTTCAACGCCACCACACCGCTGATGGGTGTGCTGGTCGGCGTGCTGTTCTTCCGCGAACCGATGACCCTGGCCAAGCTCTGCGGCATCTTCCTCGGCCTGTTCGGCGTCGGCATCCTCAGCGGTGCCGGCCCGGTGGCCCTGGACCTGGCCTTGCTGCAAGGCGCCCTCGCCTGCCTGGCGGCCACCAGCTGCTATGGCTTTGCCGGCTTCCTCGCCCGCCGCTGGGTCAGCGGCCTGGACAGCCGCCTGTCGGCACTGGGCAGCATGCTCGGCGCCACCCTGATGCTTAGCCCGCTGTTCGCCTGGAGCGCGCTGAGCCAGCCACCCGCCAGCTGGGGCGGCTGGCAGGTGTGGCTGTCGCTGCTCGGCCTGGGCCTGCTGTGCACAGCGTTCGCCTACATCCTGTACTTCCGCCTGCTGGAGGAGATCGGCCCGGTCAAGGCCAGTACCGTGACCTTCCTGATCCCGGTATTCGGCGTATTGTGGGGGGCATGGCTGCTGGACGAGCCGCTGTCGATGGCGCACCTGTACGGTGGTCTGCTGATTGGCGTGGCATTGTGGCTGGTGCTGCGTCCGGCCCGCAGCTGAAGCGGGGTACATGATGAACGACGCGTACAAGAAGGTCCTGTTCCGCCTGGAGCAGGACGAAAACGGCTACCCGCCCGCCTCGGTCGAGGGCCTGTGGGCCAAGGCCGTGGAAGGCGGCTATGCCGTCGACAACATTCCCTTCCATGTCTACGGCATCGCCCCGGGCGACGTGATCGGCACCCGTGAGGAAGCCGGCGAAACCTGGTTCGCCGAACTACGCCGCAGCAGCGGCAGCTCGGTGTTCCGGGTGATCGTCAAGCCCCCGGAACCCCTGGACCAGGTATGCGCGGCCTTGCACGACTTCGGCTGCAACTGCGAAACCGAGCAGGCGGTGAAGATGCTGGCGGTCGAGGTCCCGCCGCAGCGCTCGCTCGACACCTTGCTCTACTACCTGCTCACCCAGCGCGAAGCCGGCCTGCTGGACTTCGAGGAAGGCGTACTGCGCCACGCCATCCCCGAAGAATTCCGCTAGGGCCTACGCCTCGGCCAGGCGCGCGACGGGCTTGCGGAACACGAACAGCAAGCCCACCACGATCAGCCCCATGCCCAGCAGGCTGAGCGGCGCCAGGCGGTTGCCGAAGATCAGCAGGTCCATCACTGCGGTCACTGCCGGCACCAGGTAGAACAGGCTGGTGACATTGACCAGGTTACCCTTGGCAATCAGCCGGTAAAGCAGCAGGGTCGCCAGCAGCGAGACCACCAGCCCCATCCACAGCAGCGCGCCGACGAAACCGCCAGTCCACTCCACATGCAGCGGCTGCAGCGGCGCGAACAGCGCGCACATGGCAAAGCCGGCCAGGTACTGCAGCGGCAGCGTGCCCATGGGGTTGTCGGTGATGCGCTTCTGCAGGATCGAGCCGAAGGTCATGCTGCCCAGCGCCAGCAAGGCGAACAACATCCCCGCCAGCGATACCCCGCCCAGGTTGATGCCTTGGTAGACCACCATGATCAACCCGCCAAGCCCCAACCCGAGGCCGAACAAGCGGCTCCAGGAGCGCTGGCGCTCCATCAGCACCACGGTCAGGATCGGTTGTACCCCCATCACCGTGGCCATGATGCCGGGGGTGACATGGGTATCGAGCGCCAGCAGGTAGAAGATCTGGTAAGCGCCGAGCAGCACACAGCCAGTGCCCAGGGCCCGCAGGATGGCCCCGCGACTGCGCGGCCAGCGCAGCCCCAGCAAGGGGCCGATCAACAGCAGCCCGGCCAGGGCCAGCGCCGAGCGCAACAGCAGGAAGGCAAACGGGCTGGCATGCGCCAGGCCGAGCTTGGAGACGATCGCCCCGCTGCTCCACAGCAGGACGAACAGGCTGGTAGTGGCCGCCGAGGCCACGGATGCTTTGCTAAAGACAGACATGTATTGCCACCTGATTCAAGGCGAATAAGCCAGACGGACGGCGTGCGCTTCAGCGTGGGAAGTCGCCGACCGTGTTCAGTAGGTTGCGTGTGCGAAGGGATGCGGCCAGAAGCCGATCAGCCCAGCACGACCACGCAAGGAGGCGGAGCTACGCCGCCTACGACGCCACTGACAGGTGGTGGTGGATAGTGACTGATCATCGCCGGCTGCTGGCAGCCACGCACGACCATGCCCGCGACTGGCGCGATGGCAAAGCTTGTGGTGGATGGGCTGGCTGGCATGAACAGGTCTTCGGGAAGAATGCAGTGGGCTGGACTATAGCCCGGTGCCCCATGCCTTGCAACCAGTGCCTACGGTACTCGCGGGAACAGCTTTTGTGGGAGCGGCCTTGTGTCGCGAAAGGGCCGCAGAGCGGCCCCAGCAATATCTGCGGCGAAGCTGAGAGTGTGGGGCCGCTGCGCGCCCCTTTCGCGACACAAGGCCGCTCCCACAAGAAGACCGCGCTACCTTGGATGTTGGTTAATTTCTCACCACCCCGATTCGTCTGAATGCGAAACGCAGCCCGCATTCACCCGTTTCGAGGACCACCGATGAACGTATCCGCCTGGCTCTACCGGCCAGCCCAGATCACCTGCCTGCTGCTGGTCAGCGCCTACGCCCATGCAGCCAAGCCCGGCGACGTGTTCAAGGATTGCAAGAACTGCCCCGAAATGGTCGTGCTGCCCGCCGGCAGCTACGTGATGGGGGCCCCTGACGACGAAGTCGGCCGCCAGCCCGACGAGGGCCCGCTGCACACCGTGACCTTCGCCAAGCCCTTCGCGATGAGCCGCTATCAGGTCACCGCCGACGAACTGGACGCCTATATCAAGGCCACCGGCACCGTCATCAAGAGCGGCGACGACCGCCCCGGCCGCTGGTGCGAAGCCAGCAAGCCCAGCTACAAGCAAGGTCCCCGCCAGCCGGCGGTGTGTATCGACTACGACGAAGTGCAGGCCTACACCCGATGGCTGGCTGAAACCACCGGCAAGCCGTACCGCATGGTCAGCGAAGCCGAACGCGAATATGCCGCCCGTGCTGGCTCCAGCGGCCCGTTCCCCTTCCCCTTCGACGAACCTGGCAAGTACGAGATCAGCAAGCACGCCAACACCTATGGCCCCAAGGACGGGCATACCTTCACCGCCCCGGTGGGCAGCTACCCGCCCAATGCCTTCGGCATGTACGACATGCACGGCAACGTCTACGAATGGGTCGCCGACTGCTACCACGACAGCTACGAAGGCGCCCCCACCGACGGCAGTGCCTGGATCCAGGACCCCAAGTGCATCCGCGCGCACATGCGCGGCAACGACTGGGGCGAGCCGCCGATCTTCTCCCGCTCGGCCAACCGCAACGACCGCCTCAAGACCACCCGCGGTGACTTCCTCGGCTTTCGCGTAGCACGCGAACTGTGAAGTTGTGACGCGGTTAACGCAGCATCGGCCAAAAAAATCGCCAATAAGAATCGTTCCGGTTTTTCGCAGGTGCTGCGTCCTATAGCTGACAAAGAAAAATCCCTCTGCCAACGAGACCGCAATAGATGTCCAAGTCCCTCCCCGGCTCGCTCAACCCGCTTGCCAAAGCACTACTGATCCGTCATTCCCTTCGTCCCCAGCGCGCGTTCACACGCATCGGCCTGGGCCTGGCGATATCCGCTGCGATGGTTGCCCAGGTGCAGGCGCAGGAGTGGACACTGGATATTCCCGCGCAGTCGATGAACTCGGCGTTGCAGGCACTGGCCAGGCAGACCGATACCCAGTTGCTGTACAGCCCGGAAGATATCGGTGGCCTGCGCTCCTCCGCACTCAAAGGGCGCCACGATCTCGCTTCGTCCCTGCGCATCCTGCTGGGCGGCAGCGGGCTGCGTTATCAAATCGACGGCAACACCGTGACGGTAACAGCGGGTTCAGCCGCAAAGGACGGCCAGGTCGAGCTTTCGGCGACCAACGTCAATAGCGTGGGCCTGGGGGCCACTACCGAAGGCACGGGTTCCTACACCACCGGCGTGACCAGCACGGCCACCCGCATGAACCTGTCGATACGCGAAACACCGCAAAGCATCAGCGTCATCACCCGCCAGCAAATGGACGACCAGCACCTGGCGACCATTACTGACGTACTGAAGCAGAACCCGGGCATCACCATGTCCCAGGACGGTGGCGAGCGCTTTCACATCTATTCGCGCGGCTCGGAAATCAGTACCTACCAGCTCGATGGCGTGAACACCACGCAAGACTACCTGACGCGCAACATGCCCAACACCCTGATGGACATGGCCATGTTCGACCGCATCGAGATCGTCCGCGGTGCCACTGGCCTGATGACCGGTGCGGGCGAGCCCAACGGTGTGGTCAACATGGTACGCAAGCGCCCCACGCGAGAATTCCAGTCGTATGTGCAGGCCGGTGTGGGCTCGTGGGACTACTATCGCACCGAGGCCGACGTGTCCGGCCCACTGATCGAAAGCGGCAAGCTGCGCGGCCGCCTGGTGGCCGCCAAGCAGAGCAACCAGAGCTACATGGACTGGTACAGCCAGGACCGTGACCTGGTCTACGGCGTGCTCGAAGCAGACCTGACCGATACCACCACCGTGCGCTTCGGCATGGACTACCAGACCTACGACGCCAATGGCGCGCCAGGTGTGCCGCTGTTCTTCAGCAATGGCCAGCCCACCAACTTCTCCCGCTCGACCAGTTCCGGGCCGCGCTGGATGTATGAAGACTACACCACCAAGAACTACTCCTTCGGCCTGGATCAGGAGCTTGGCAATGGTTGGCAGTTGAAAATGGCCGGCAACTACATGGATGTCGATCGCGACTCGCTGTCGGCGTTCTATCGCACCGGTGCCGGGGTCTCTACCCTCGATCAAGCCACCGGCAACGCCAAGTCCGACCTGCTGCAAGTCGATGCCCACCAGGTTCAGCGGGGCATGAACATCACGCTGCAGGGGCCTTTCGAGCTGTTTGGCCAGACCCACGAACTGGTTACCGGCTTCGACTACATGGATTACGAGAACAACCACTTCACCGGCAGAGCTGGGGAAGCCACATTCAACTTCTACACCTGGGGCAACCGCATACCGCAACCTGGCAACTATTCGCCACTGCTGGACTACGACCTGACCATCCGCCAGACCGGTTACTTCATTGCCACCCGGCTCAACTTCACCGACGACCTGCACATGATTCTCGGTGCCCGTACAACCAACTACCGTTCGGACTCGAACCAGGTGGTATTGACCACTGGCACTGGCAACCCCACGCAACTTAAGGAGCACGGAGAGGTAACACCGTACGCCGGCCTGATCTATGACCTGACCGATGAGCAATCGGTGTACGCCAGCTACACCGATATCTTCAAGCCCCAGACCAGCCGCGACCGTACCGGCAAGGTGCTGGACCCTGTGATCGGGCAGAACTATGAAATGGGCTGGAAAGGTGAGTTCTACGATGGTCGCCTGAACGCCAACGCGGCGATCTACCTCATCAAGCGCGACAACCTTGCAGAGGAAGACACCGGTTTCAGCGTACCGGGCGTGCCTAACTCCACCGCTTACCGCGCGGTCAGCGGCGCCGAAACCAAGGGCATTGATCTTGAACTGTCCGGCGAAGTGGCTCGCGGGCTTGAGGTTCATACCGGTTACAGCCACTCCCGCACGGAAGATGCCAATGGCGCTCGGCTGACGTCTCAACTGCCGCTGGATACATTCCGCCTGTGGACTACCTACCGCCTGCCCGGCGAATGGGAGCACCTGACTGTTGGTGGTGGGGTCAACTGGAACTCCCAGCAATCCCTGGCCACCCGCTACAACACGCGCATCACCCAGGAAGACTACGCCGTGGCCAGCCTGATGGCCCGCTACAAGATCAGCGAGCACCTGGCCGCCACGCTGAACGTGGACAACCTGTTCGACAAGAAGTACTACGCAGGCCTGGCCGGCAACTATGGCCACTATGGCGCGCCGAGGAACGCGACGCTGAACCTGCGCTACGATTTCTGAGCAGCAGAACGAAAAAAGGCGACCCTGGAGGTCGCCTTTTTCATGCCTGCATGGTGTTCGCTTCGGTAGGCGGTCCGTTGTAGGAGCTGCCTTGTGTCGCGAAAGGGCTGCAAGGCAGCCCCGGCAATTCCTGCATCACTGCTGAGCCCCTGGGGCCGCGTTGCGGCCCTTTCGCGACACAAGGCCGCTCCTGCAAAGAGTGAGCAGGTTTACTGGCTGATCGTATCTGCCAGCAACAGCCTGGCAATCACCCCCTCAAGGACATCCACCTGCTCAAGGATGTCATAGTGCCCGGCGTCAACAGCAATGTCCTGGCAGCTACCCGAGATGCCACCCACGTGCGCGCCCCCCCCCGCCCACCAGCAACTTGCCGCTGCCTCGGTAGACGGTAGCTGGCGCAATTGACGCGAAAGCGCCTTGAGTTTCATGGCCACGACAAAGGTCTGCGCCAGATCAGCGTTGCCGATTTCGGCATAGGCCGACTGTGCAACCTGTGCGGCCCGTGCCGTTTCGATCACGCGCTCCAGGGCATCCTGAGTACTGCCGACCGGCACGACCGGCAGCACCAGTGCATCGGCCGAAACCCCGAGAATCACCGCCAGGAAGCCACGCAGGTCGGCGCTCCAGTCACTTTCCTGCACGGCTTGCCTGGCCGAGGGCACGAAGCTGTCCACCAAGGCCAGCACCGCAACCCGCTGCCCCTGGCTTTCCAACTCCTTGGCCACCAACACCGCCAGGGTGCCGCCCAGCGACCAACCTGCCAGCTGATAAGGGCCTTCGGGTTGCTTCTGGCGAATGTACTGTGCGTAATCGATAGCCATCGTTTCCAGCGAATCATCCACCCAGGCGTGATCCAGCAGCATCCGGCATTGCAGGCCATAAACCGTGCAACGGCCTTCCAGCCGGCGCGCCAATGGCTCGTAATCGAACACCGTGCCAAACCCGGCATGCAGGCAGAACAGCGGTGTACTCGCGCTCACTCGGCTGTTCAGCAACAACAGCGGGTCCAGGCTGGCATCGTCGGAGGCATAACCCGACAACTCGGCGATGGTCGGCCGGGCAATCACATCACGCAGTTTCAGTTCGATCGGCAAATCCTCACGGGCACGGACCTTGGACAGCATCTTCAGCACGCGCAGCGAGTCACCACCCAGTTCGAAGAAGTTGTCATCAACACCGACCTGCTCGACTTGCAGCACTTCCTGCCAGATCGCTGCCAGCGCCTGCTCGATTGCATTACGCGGGGCAACCCATGCCCGGCCTGCAAACTCGGGTGCCGGCAGGCCATTGCGGTCGATCTTGCCATTGGGTGTGAGCGGCAGCGCCGGCATCAGTACAAGCTGTGCCGGCACCATGTGATCCGGCAGGTCGGCGCGCAGGGCATCACGTAATTGCTCGGCGCGGGTATCGGCATTGTCCGTTACCACGTAGCCGATCAGTTGCTTGCCCGTGCTGATGTCACGCGCCACCACCACGGCATCGCGCACGCCAGCCAGGTTGCGCAGGCGTGCCTCGATTTCTCCCGGCTCGATGCGGAACCCTCGAATCTTCAGCTGGTTGTCCAGGCGCCCGAGGAAGTCGATGACGCCATCGGCGCGGCGACGCACCCGGTCACCGGTGCGGTACAGGCGGCCACCCGGGGCAAACGGGTCGGCCACGAAGCGCTCGGCCGTGAGTGCGGCCCGCTGGTGATAGCCACGCGCCACGCCCTCTCCGCCGATGTAAAGCTCACCGGCCACACCATCGGGCAGCGGGTTGAGGTGCGGGTCCAGTACGTGCAGCGTGCGCTCGCCCACGCGGTCGCCAATCGGCGCGTACACAGCCTCACAGGTTCGTTGCACCGGCACTTTCCACAGCAAAGGCGTAACCACGGTTTCCGTCGGCCCATAGCCGTTGGTCAACCAGCGCGGACGCAGCGTGCGCTTGACGTGCTCGAACAGGGCGTCCGGTACCGCATCGCCGCCAAAGCAGTACACCCGCACTGCTGGCGCGGGCTGCTGCTGGCTATCGGCGAATTCGGCCAACTGTTGCAGGTAGGCCGGCGGGAAGCAGGCGATGTCGATACGCTGGGCATGCAAGGTCTGCCAGGTTTCTTCTGCCGTCCATAGCCGGTTGTCACGCACCACCAGGCAACCACCCGAGGACAACGTCGACAGCCAGCGCTCCTGGGCCCCGTCGAAGGCGAACGACATGAACAGCAGCTCGCGGGTCTGCAGGTCCATCTCGTACAGCCCGGCGATGGCCTGGCAGTGCATGCGAATCTGGCCGTGGCTCACCGCCACACCTTTGGGCTTGCCGGTAGAACCAGACGTGTAGATCAGATAAGCCAGGTTATCCGCGCACGCGCGCTGTTCAGGTGCAGTAGCAGGCAGATGGTCCAGAGCTTGCTGGTCGAGCTCGATGCACCGCGCTACCTGGGTAAAGCGCTGGCGCAAGCCACTGCTGGTGACCAGCAGGTGCATTGCCGAGTCCTCGACGATCCACTGCAGGCGCTCTTGTGGGTAATCGATATCCAGTGGCACATAAGCTGCGCCGGTCTTCATCACCGCCAGGAAGGCCACGATCACCTCCACCGACCGCTCCAGGGCAATACCCACGCAGCTTTCCGGGCGCACGCCCTGCGCGATCAGGTGGTGGGCAAGGCGGTTGGCGCGCGCATCCAGCTGGGCATAGGTCAACTGTTGGCCGCCGCAGACTACCGCCATGGCCTCGCCACGCTCACGGGCATGCCCGGCGATAAGCTCGGCGAGCAGCGGCTGCTCGCGCCCAGGTGCCGCAAGCTGGTTGCGCAGGTCGGCGTGCCTTGCCTGCGCCGGCGTCAGCATGCCCAGGCTGCCCAGCGTGGCCTGGGGATTGTCCAGCATGGCGCTCAGCAGGCTTTCGAAACTGCCGCGCAGGCACTCGACAGCGGCTTCGGTAAAGCGGTTGCGCAGGTACAGGAACTCTACCGAAAAGGTTTCGCCCAATTGCACGGCCAGGTCCATGGCATAGTTGGTGACATCGCGGTTACGTACTTCGCCAAAGCGCAACGTTCCGCCGCCGCCCTCGCGCAGGCGGTCGTCAACCGGGTAGTTCTCGAACACCACAATGCTGTCGAACAGCGCTTGCCCTGGCCGCCCGGCCCAGCGTTGCACATCGGCCAGCGCTGCATGCTCGTGGTCGCGCAGTTCCAGGTTGTAGTGCTGCAGCTGGTGCAGCCAGTCGCTGACAATGTGCTGGGGTTGCGGCGCCTGCACCACCGGTAGCGTGTTGATGAACAGCCCCAGCATCTCGCCTGCACCGGCCAGGCTGCTGGGGCGCCCGGCCACTGTGGCGCCGAAGCACACGCTGGCCTGGCCGGTGTAGCGTTGCAGCAGCAACAGCCAGGTGGCCTGGACCAGGGTATTGGCCGTAACCCTCAGGCGCCGGGCCTGGTCACGCAGGTGTTGCGTGCGCTGCGCATCCCAATGCAGGTACAGCGCATGGTGCCCGACAAGCTTGCCGTCCGCCTGCGGTGCAACACTGTCGGCCAACAGCGTCGGCCCCTCCAGGGCACGCAGCTTCTCGCTCCAGAACTGCTCCAGCTTGCCCATCGGCTGCTCGGCGAGCCAACGGATGTAGTCACCGAAGCGCCCCCCCGCATGGCTGGCGGGCCGGCCGTGATAAACCTGCAACACCTCGCCCAGCAACCGTGAATTGCTCCAGCCATCCATGAGGATGTGGTGGCGCGACCAGATCAGGTGCAGGCGTTGCTCATCCACTCGAACCAGTGTCAGGCGCATCAGGGAGGCACACGCCAGGTCGAAGCCTTCGGCGGCCTCTTCGGCGGCCAGCGCCTGCAAGGCGTCGCTGGTCACCTCACGCCCACGCCAGTCGAGCACGCGCAGCGGCAGGCTGGCCTGACGCTGAACCACCTGCAAGGGCTCCGCCCACCGGGCCGATGACAGGAAGACCGTGCGCAGGATGTCGTGGCTGGCGATCACCTGGTTCCAGGCCGCGACGAAGCGGTCTACGTCCAGGCCGTGCACATCGACCGCAGTCTGGTTGATGTACAGCGCGGCGTCGCTCTCCTGCAGGGTATGGAACAGCATGCCCTGTTGCATCGGCGACAGCGGGTAGATATCGGCAATCTGAGCAGCAGGTACCGGCAGGTCGTCCAGTTGCGCCTGGTTCAGACGGGCCAAGGGGAAGTCCGATGGCGTGAGGCCTTGGGTGTCATCCTGGCAGCAATGGTTGATCAAGGCCTTGAGTTCTTCTGCATAGGCATCGGCCAGTTGCTGGATGGTCGAGGTATCGAAGACTTCACGGCTGAACGTCCAGCCCAGTGTCAGCTCGCCGCCGTACACCTGGCCATTGAGCGCCAGCAGGCTGCTCAATGGCGCATCCTCATCCTGGTTCAGCCCGGCATTCTCGCTGGCCGGTCTGAACAGGCTCGCCTGCTGGTCGAAGCTGCCATCGAACTGCCCCAGGTAGTTGAAGATGATCGCCCCCTGGGCCAGCGCCGCCAACGTCTGCCGAGCTTCACCAGCCCCCAGGTAACGCAGCACACCATAGCCAAGACCCTTGTGGGGCACCGCGCGCAGTTGCTCCTTGATGGTCTTGATCGAACTGGCCAGCTCGGGCTGAGGGCTGAGGTTGACCGGGTACATGCTGGTGAACCAACCCACCGTGCGGCTCAGGTCGATACCGTCGAACAGTTCCTCGCGGCCATGGCCTTCCAGGCGCACCAGTACCTGCGGCTGCGCGGTCCAACGGCTGACCACACGGGCCAATGCCGTCAACAACAGGTCGTTGATCTGCGTGCGATAGGCTGCCGGTGCCTGCTGCAACAGCTTGCGGGTCCAGAGCGGGTCCAGGCGAGTGCTGACCGACGTTGCATGCTTCTGCAGGTTTTCACCCTGGGGATGATCGCAAGGCAAAGCATCGCTGGCGCCTTGCAGTTGATCACGCCAGTAGTGCAGTTCATGTTGCAGTGCCTGGCTGCTGGCATAGGCCTGCAGCTGTTCGGCCCAGACCTTGAACGCGCTGGTCTTGGCCGGCAACTTCAACGGCTGGCCGAGGGCAAGCGCCTGGTAGGCCTGTTGCAGGTCTTCCAGCAGGATCCGCCATGACACGCCATCGACCACCAGATGGTGAATGACCAGCAGCAGCCGCTGGCTGCCGTCTGCCAGCGTTGCCAGCACGGCGCGCAACAATGGCCCCTGAGCCAGGTTCAGGCTGCGCTGGGCCTGATCGGCCAAGCGTTCCAGCGCCTCGGCATCAACGCATTCGCGTACCCACAGCAGCTCGGTCGATACCGGCGCGCCGATCGTGGCCTGCCAGCGCCCGGCACTCTGCCAGGCATTGAGCCGCAGCAGGTCGTGATGGGCATGCAGGTTGCCCAGCGCCATGCTCAACAGCTGCGCATCCAGGGCCTCACCGGGCTCGAGCAACACCGACTGGTTCCAGTGGTCACGTGCTACAAGCGCTTGCTCGAAGAACCAGTGCTGCACCGGAACAAGTGGCAGAGGCCCGGTGACCACGCCCTGCTCCAGCGCTTGTGCTTCGCTGCGCCGGGCAACCGAGGCCAGCCCCTGCACGGTCTGATGCTGCAGCAACTCCTTGGGCGTGAACTGGATATCCACCTGGCGCGCACGGCTGACCACCTGCAACGAGATGATCGAATCGCCGCCCAGTTCGAAGAAGTTATCGGTCAGGCCGACCTTCTCCAGCTTCAGCACATCCGCCCAGATCGCCGCGATCTGCTGCTCCAGATCACTCTGCGGCGCGATGTACTCGCCCTGCGACTGGCTGGCATCAGGCTGCGGCAGGGCCTTGCGGTCCAGCTTGCCGTTCGGCGTCACCGGCAGCTTGCCGAGCAGCAGCAGGTGCGCCGGCACCATGTAGTCCGGCAAACCGGCCTTGAGCGCCTCGCGCAGGCTGTCGCGCAACGCGCCTTCGTCCTGCGTGCTGTCGGCAGGCACCACATAGCCCACCAGCTGCTTGCCGCTTGGCCCTTCCTGGGCCAGCACCACGGCTTCCTGCACACTCGGCAGCTCCAATAGTCGCGCCTCGATCTCGCCCAGTTCGATGCGCAGGCCGCGGATCTTCACCTGGTGGTCGATGCGCCCGGCGTAGTCGATCACGCCATCGGCGCGGTAGCGCGCCAGGTCGCCGGTGCGGTACAGGCGCCCGCCGTTGTCGCTGAACGGGTCCGGCACGAAGCGTTCGGCGGTCAGCGCCGGGCGTTGGTGATAACCACGGGCCAGGCCTACCCCGCCGAGGTACAGCTCGCCGGCACTGTCGCGCACCGCCGGTTGCAGGCTGCCTTCGAGGATATGGGTCTTGAGGTTGTCGATCGGCTGGCCGATCGGCACGCTGATGCTTTCGTCCGGCTGGCAGGTCCAGTGGGTCACGTCGATCGCCGCTTCGGTCGGGCCGTACAGGTTGTACAGGCCTGCCGCCGGCAGGCGTTGCAGGGTCTGGCGGGCCAACTCGGCCGGCAACGCTTCACCGCTGCACACCACGCGCTTGAGGCTGACGCAGCTTTCGACCGCTTCGTGGGTCATGAACGCCTGCAGCATCGACGGCACGAAGTGCAGCGTGCTGATGCCGTGGTGGTTGATGGTTTCGACCAGCAGCTGCGGGTCGCGGTGCGCGCCGGGCTGGGCCATGACCAGGCGCGCGCCGGTCATCAGCGGCCAGAAGAATTCCCACACCGACACGTCGAAGCTGAACGGGGTTTTCTGCAGCACGCTGTCGCTGGCGTCCAGGCCGTAGGCCTTCTGCATCCACCACAGGCGGTTGACCAGCGCCTGATGGCTGTTGCCAGCACCTTTCGGGCGGCCGGTGGAGCCGGAGGTGTAGATCACGTAGGCGAGGTTCAACGGGGCCACGTCGACATTCGGGTTGGCATCGCTGTAGCCGTCGAAGTTCTCAGTGTCCAGGTCCAGGCTGCGCAGGCCGGCCGGGATCGGCAGGGTCTCGCGCAAGTGCGACTGGGTCAGCAGCAAAGCGATGCCGCTGTCCTCGAACATGTAGCTCAGGCGGTCCTGGGGATACTCAGGATCCAGGGGCACATAGGCGCCACCGGCCTTCACGATGCCCAGCAGGCCGATGACCATCTCCAGGCTGCGCTCCATGGCGATGCCCACCAGCACGTCCGGGCCCACGCCCTGCTCGCGCAGCTTGTGCGCCAGCTGGTTGCTACGGCGGTTGAGCTCGGCATAGCTCAGGGTCTGCTCGCCAAAGGCCAGCGCCGGGGCATCCGGGGTGGCGAGTACCTGGGCTTCGACCAGCTGGTGGATGCTGGCTTCGCCTGGGTAATCGGTTTGCGTGGCATTCCAGCCATGCACGATCTGCTGCCGCTCCCCGTCATCCAGCAATGGCAGCTCAGCCACTCGCTGGCCTGGGTTGCCGACGATGCCCTGTAGCAGGTTCAGCCAGTGCCGCGCCATCTGCTGTATGGTCGAGGCATCGAACAGGTCGGTTGCAAAGGTCAGCGTGGCGCTGATGCCCAGCTCATGTTCGAAGCTGTCCAGCGTGAGGTCGAACTGCGCCGCGTGCACGTTCCATTGCAGGCTCTCCACCTCCAGGCCGGGCAAGCTGCGGCGCTCGCCCTTGCCCCGGGTCTGGTGGTTGTACATCACCTGGAACAACGGGCTGTGGCTCAGGCTGCGTTCAGGCTGCAAGGCATCGACCAGCTGTTCGAATGGCAGGTCCTGATGCACCTGCGCGCCCAAGGCTCGTTGCCGCACTTGCGCCAACAGCTCGGTGAAGGTCAGCTGCGTATCGAACTCGGCACG
Organism: Pseudomonas sp. PNPG3; assembly: GCF_023093815.1. NCBI lineage: Bacteria > Pseudomonadati > Pseudomonadota > Gammaproteobacteria > Pseudomonadales > Pseudomonadaceae > Pseudomonas > Pseudomonas sp. PNPG3. The sequence goes on along the minus strand of NZ_JALLKV010000010.1, from coordinate 22,451 downwards.
CATCACCTGGGTATTGACGAAAAAGCCGATCAGCCGCTCGGTCTCTACGCGGTTACGGTTGGCGATGGGCACGCCCACGCGCACATCGGCCTGCCCGGAGTAGCGGTGCAACAATACCTGGAAACTCGCCAGCAGCAGCATGAAGGGTGTCGCCCCCTGGTGCTGCGCCAGCTGTTTGAGTGACTGGCTCAACGCTTCGCCCAGGTCAACGTCGATCCGCTCACCGCGGTAGCTTTGCAGCGCCGGGCGTGGCCTGTCGGTGGTCAGTTCCAGCACCGGGTGGTCGTCGCCCAGCTGCGCCATCCAGTACGCCAGCTGACGCTCACGCTCGCCGGCGTCCATCCAGGCACGCTGCCAGATCGCATAATCGGCGTACTGGATCGGCAGTTCGGCCAGCGCCACCTCCCGACCTTGGCTATAGCCCTCATAAAGCTGCACCAACTCATCGATGAGCAAGGGCATCGACCAGCCATCGGCGACGATATGGTGCAAGGTGAGCACCAGCACGTGCTCGTCCTGCGTCAGTTCCAGCAGTTTTACCCGCAGCAGCGGCCCATGGACCAGATCGAACGGCTGCTGGACCTCAAGCGCGACCTGCGCCTGCAAAACCTGCTCCTCCACGGCCCCCAAGGCCTGGCGGGCCAGCTGGAAAGGCTGGTTCGGGTGGATGACCTGCATCAGCTGGCCATCTTCCTCGGCAATGGTCGTGCGCAGGGCTTCATGACGCTGGATCAGCGTCGCGAAGCTGCGCTGCAGGGCTGCCAGGTCGAGCTGCCCCCTGAACCTGAGCGCGGTCGGAATGTTGTAGGCCGAGCCGGTGGGCTCCAGCTGCCAGAGAAACCACTGGCGTTGCTGGGCATAGGACAGCACAGGGCGTTCGACATCGTGCCTGGCCACCGGGATGGGCAGTTGCGCGAGCGTGACGCCCTTGGACGCCAGTTTTTCGAGAAACAGCTTCTGCTGCGCCAGGGGCAGACGGATAAAGCGATAAACCAGGTCTGCGTTTCTGTTGTCCGTGTGCATCTCAAACCGCCTCGAGCTCTGCCATGAAGTCCTGGAGCTCATCCAGGTCTCCGTCGTTTCGGGTACCGAGACTGCCGACCTCTTGTGCAAAGGCCTGCAGGTTCTCTGTCTGGAACAACAACGCGAGTGGCAGGTTCGTACCCAGTTCGATCTGCAGTCGTGCTACCGCCTGGGTTGCCAGCAAGGAGTGGCCCCCCAGCTCGAAGAAGTTGTCGGTAAGAGATACGTTTTCCAGGCCAAGAACTTCAGCCCATACCGCTGCGATCCGCCGCTCCAGCTCCGTTTCCGGCGCCACATGGGCCGCCCGGCGCGGGTTGCCGTCAGGCTGTGGCAAGGCCTTGCGGTCCAGCTTGCCGTTCGGTGTCAGTGGCAGGCGTTCCAACAGCAACAGGTGCGCGGGCACCATGTAGTCCGGCAGGCTGGCCTTCAGTCTGGCGCGCAGGGTGTCAAGCAACGCCGCCCGGGCTTCCTCGCTGGCAACCGACGCTGCATCGGCTGGCACCACGTAGCCCAGCAGTTGCTTGCCGCCCGGCGCATCCAGTGCCAGGACCACGGCTTCGCGGACTGCGTCCTGTTGTTGCAGGCGCGCCTCGATCTCACCGAGTTCGATACGGAAGCCGCGAATCTTCACCTGATGGTCGATACGCCCGGCATATTCGATGACCCCGTCGGCGTCATAGCGCGCCAGGTCGCCGGTGCGATACAGCCGGCCACCCTGCCCACCGAACGGGTCGGGGATGAAGCGTTCGGCGGTAAGCCCAGGGCGCGCCAGATAACCACGCGCCAGGCCCGCACCCGCCATGTACAGCTCCCCCACCACCCCTACCGGCAGCGGCGTTCCGGCCTCGCTCAACAGGTACACGGCACTGTTGGAAAGCGGCCGGCCGATATTGGCCTGGCCACCTTGGGTGCGCAGGGTGAAGGTCGAGTAGGTGGTGTCCTCCGAAGGCCCGTACAGGTCGTACACCTTGAGCACATGGCCAGTGCCGTACAGCGCGTCGACCAGCCCCTGCTTGAGGGCCTCCCCCGCCAGGTTGATGATGCGCACACCGGACGGCAGCTGGCCGGTTTCATGCAGCACCTTGATGGCCGATGGCACCGTGTTGACCAGGCGTACCTGGTCTTTGGCCGGCAGGTGCGGCAGCTCCAGGGCATTGGCCGCCAGTACCGCATAGCCACCCGAGCCCAGGGTCACGAACAGCTCCCAGACCGACAGGTCGAAACAGATCGATGTGGACGCCAACACGCCGCACAGGTCCTGCTGGCTGTACACCGACTGCGCCCAGCCGATCATTGCCACGGCATTGCGATGCTCGATCTGGACGCCCTTGGGTTTGCCAGTGGAGCCTGAGGTGTAGATGCAGTACGCCAGGTTGTCCGGCGTGCTCACGCACACCGGGTCGGCCGCTTCGTAGCCGTCGAGCAGCAATTGGTCCACCAGCAGCGTGCGCGCCTGGAAGCTGGTCGGCACACGCTCCAGCAGGTGCGACTGCGACAGCAGCAGGATCGACTGGCTGTCTTCGAGCATGTACACCAGGCGGTCCTGCGGGTAGCCAGGGTCGAGCGGCACGTAGGCGCCGCCCGCCTTGAGAATGGCCATCAGCGCGACCACCATGTCCAGGCCACGCTCCATGGCGACACCTACCAGCACCTCCGGGCCCACGCCAGCCTCGCGCAGTTTGTGGGCCAGCTGGTTGGCCCGTACATTGAGCGCGGCATACGTGAGCGTCTGCTCGCCGTGGATAAGTGCCACTGCATCTGGCGCAGCAACCACCTGCGCCTCGAACAGCTGATGGATACAGCGGTCGGCCGGGTAACTGGCCGCCGTGCGGTTCCAGTCCTGCACGATACGCTGATGCTGCGCGGTATCGAGCAGCGGCAGGTCGCCGAGTGCAGCACACGGGTCACTCACCAGGGCGTCAAGCAGCGTACCGAAGTGATGGGCCAACTGCTCGATCGCCTCGCTGCTCCAGTGCGCACGGTCATGCCGGTACTGGATAGCCAGGCTGTCGCCAAGGCTCACCAGCACGGTCAGCGGATAGTTGGTCTGCTCGCGCACCTGCACTGGGCCAAACTGCAAGCCACTCGGTGCACCCTGCCGAAGGGCCTCGGACACCGGGTAACTTTCGAACACCACCAGGCTGTCGAACAGGGCTTCACCACCAAGCCCGGCCCAGCGCTGCACATCGTACAGCGGCGTATGTTCGTATTCACGCATGGCCAGGTTGCTGGCCTGCACCTGTCCGATCCATTGCGCGACGCTCTGTTCGCCTTGCGGTGTACCAACCACCGGCAGGGTGTTGATGAACAAGCCAATCTGCGCCTCCACGCCCGCCAGCTCCGCTGGCCGGCCGGCGACCGTGGCCCCGAAGCAGACCGACGACTGCCCGGTATAGCGCTGCAACAGCAACAGCCAGGTAGCCTGTACCAAGGTGTTGACGGTGACACGCTGGGCACGGGCAAAGGCTTCAACCCGCTCGGTACGCCCTGCATCGAATGCCTGGTGATGAACGTGATGGCCATGACCATCAGGCTCACCATTGCGCACGGCCTGGGCCAGGCGCGTCGGCTCGTTGAAGCTGGCCATCTGGCCCTGCCAGAACCGCTCTGCCGCCGCCCCATCCTGGCGCTGCAACCAGGCGATGTAGTCACGGTAGCTGCCCGCCGCTGCCACCACAGGTTTACCGGCATTACGCTGCAACACCTCACCCAGCAACTGCGAGGTGCTCCAGCCATCCATCAGGATGTGATGGCAGGTGAAGATCAGGTGGTGACGTGCCTGCGCCGTACGCACCAGCACCAGGCGCAACAAGGGTGCCTCGACCAGGTCGAAGCCACGCTGCCGGTCGGCATCCGCCAGGCTGTCCAGCGCCCGCGCCAGCTCATCCTCGGTACGCCAGTCATATTCGCTGAACGGCAGTGTCACCTGCTTGCGCACGACCTGCACCGCCTGGCCCAGGTCCCCCTGCCAGATGAAGCTGCTGCGCAGGATGTCGTGGGCCTGCAAGGCAGCATCCCAGGCCTGCCGGAAGGCTTGTACATCCAGGCCATCCACATCCACGCGCATCTGGTTGATGTAGTTGCCGCTGCCTTGCTCGTAGATGCTGTGGAACAGCATGCCCTGCTGCATCGGCGACAGCGGGTAGACGTCGGCGATCTGCGCCACGGCAACCGGCAGCTGGTCGAGCTGCGCCTGGGTCAGGTCGGCCAACGGGAAGTCGGACGGGGTCAGGCCGCGATGTCCACCCTCACAGCAATGCTCGATTATTTCAGCCAAGGCCTGCTGGTAAGCCTGCGCCAGCAGCTCGATGGTTTCGCGGCGATGAATGTCCTGGCTGAAGGTCCACTCCAGGCGTAGCTCGCCGCCATATACCTGACCGTTGACGGTCAACAGGCTGGCCAACGGTGCTTCGGCATCCTGCCTGGCGCCATCGTTCTCTTTGGCGGGGGTGAACAGACCTGCTTCGCCATCGAAGCTGCCGTCGAACTGCCCGAGGTAGTTGAAGACGATCTGGCCTTCAGGCAATGCTGCAAGGGCCTCGCGGCTCGCGACATCACCGAGGTAGCGCAGCACGCCATAGCCCAGGCCTTTGTCAGGCACGGCGCGCAGCTGTTCCTTGATGGTCTTGATCGAACTTGCCAGGTCTGCTTGCGGGCTCAGCTTTACCGGGTACAGGCTGGTGAACCAGCCCACCGTACGCGTCAGGTCGATACCCGCGAACAGGTCTTCACGGCCATGCCCTTCCAGGCGCACCAGCACTTCGGGCTGGCCGCTCCAGCGGCCAACTGCTTGCGCCAGGGCCGTCAGCAGCAGGTCCATGATCTGCGTGCGATAAGCCACCGAGCAATCCTGCAACAGCCGTCGGGTGCTTGCCACGTCGAGGCGCGTGCTGACCGAAGCCGCATGCTTCAGTTGCCGGCTGCCTTGCGGGTTGTCGCAGGGCAGCATTTCGCTGGCCCCTTGCAACTGCGCCTGCCAGTAGCCCAGTTGCTGTTGCAATACGGGCGCGGCGGCATAGGTTTGCAAACGCTCGGCCCAGGCTTTGTACGAAGTGGTCTTGGCCGGAAGCTGCAGTGGCTGCCCGGCAGCCAGGGTCTGGTAGGCCTGCTGCAGGTCTTCCAGCAGCACACGCCACGACACACCGTCTACCGCCAGGTGATGGATGACCAAAAGCAGTCGCTGGCTACCGTCAGGCAGCGCAGCGAGCATGGCACGCATCAACGGCCCGTGCTCGAGGTCAAGGCTGCGCTGGGCTTCAGTGGCGGCTTGCTGCAACTGCTCGACGCTGGCGAAATCGCGATGCCACAGCAACTGGGAGTAGCCCGCATCGGCAAATTCAGCCTGCCAGCCCACCCCATGGCCGAACACGCGCAAACGCAGGGCGTCGTGATGTTCGAGCAATGCCTGCAATGCCGCATCGAGCGTCGCCGGGGCCAGTGTTTCACCGGGCGTGAGCAGCACCGACTGGTTCCAGTGATGGCGCACGACAACGGGCTGCTCGAAGAACCAGTGCTGGATCGGCGTGAGCGGCGTCACGCCCGTTACCGCACCCTGATCGATCGATACACTGCCGCCGCGGTTGGCGAGCCGGGCCAGTGCCTGCACCGTCTGGGCCTCGAACAGGTCCTTGGGCGTGAACTGGATATCCACCTGGCGCGCACGGCTGACCACCTGCAACGAGATGATCGAATCGCCGCCCAGTTCGAAGAAGTTATCGGTCAGGCCGACCTTCTCCAGCTTCAGCACATCCGCCCAGATCGCCGCGATCTGCTGCTCCAGATCACTCTGCGGCGCGATGTACTCGCCCTGCGACTGGCTGGCATCAGGCTGCGGCAGGGCCTTGCGGTCCAGCTTGCCGTTCGGCGTCACCGGCAGCTTGCCGAGCAGCAGCAGGTGCGCCGGCACCATGTAGTCCGGCAAACCGGCCTTGAGCGCCTCGCGCAGGCTGTCGCGCAACGCGCCTTCGTCCTGCGTGCTGTCGGCAGGCACCACATAGCCCACCAGCTGCTTGCCGCTTGGCCCTTCCTGGGCCAGCACCACGGCTTCCTGCACACTCGGCAGCTCCAATAGTCGCGCCTCGATCTCGCCCAGTTCGATGCGCAGGCCGCGGATCTTCACCTGGTGGTCGATGCGCCCGGCGTAGTCGATCACGCCATCGGCGCGGTAGCGCGCCAGGTCGCCGGTGCGGTACAGGCGCCCGCCGTTGTCGCTGAACGGGTCCGGCACGAAGCGTTCGGCGGTCAGCGCCGGGCGTTGGTGATAACCACGGGCCAGGCCTACCCCGCCGAGGTACAGCTCGCCGGCACTGTCGCGCACCGCCGGTTGCAGGCTGCCTTCGAGGATATGGGTCTTGAGGTTGTCGATCGGCTGGCCGATCGGCACGCTGATGCTTTCGTCCGGCTGGCAGGTCCAGTGGGTCACGTCGATCGCCGCTTCGGTCGGGCCGTACAGGTTGTACAGGCCTGCCGCCGGCAGGCGTTGCAGGGTCTGGCGGGCCAACTCGGCCGGCAACGCTTCACCGCTGCACACCACGCGCTTGAGGCTGACGCAGCTTTCGACCGCTTCGTGGGTCATGAACGCCTGCAGCATCGACGGCACGAAGTGCAGCGTGCTGATGCCGTGGTGGTTGATGGTTTCGACCAGCAGCTGCGGGTCGCGGTGCGCGCCGGGCTGGGCCATGACCAGGCGCGCGCCGGTCATCAGCGGCCAGAAGAATTCCCACACCGACACGTCGAAGCTGAACGGGGTTTTCTGCAGCACGCTGTCGCTGGCGTCCAGGCCGTAGGCCTTCTGCATCCACCACAGGCGGTTGACCAGCGCCTGATGGCTGTTGCCAGCACCTTTCGGGCGGCCGGTGGAGCCGGAGGTGTAGATCACGTAGGCGAGGTTCAGCGGGGCCACGTCGACATTCGGGTTGGCATCGCTGTAGCCGTCGAAGTTCTCGGTGTCCAGGTCCAGGCTGCGCAGGCCGGCCGGGATCGGCAGGGCTTCGTGCAGGTGCGACTGGGTCAGCAGCAAGGCGATGCCGCTGTCCTCGAACATGTAGCTCAGGCGGTCCTGGGGGTATTCCGGGTCCAGCGGCACATAAGCGCCACCGGCCTTCACGATGCCCAGCAGGCCGACGACCATCTCCAGGCTGCGCTCCATGGCGATGCCCACCAGCACATCCGGGCCCACGCCCTGCTCGCGCAGCTTGTGCGCCAGCTGGTTGCTACGGCGGTTGAGCTCGGCATAGCTGAGGGTCTGCTCGCCAAAGACCAGCGCCGGGGCATCCGGGGTGGCGAACACCTGGGCTTCGATCAGGTGGTGAATGCTGCGCTCGTCCGGGTACGTCGCCTGGGTTTCGTTCCAGCCTTCGACCATCTGTCGCTGTTCTGGCAGGCCCAGCATTGGCAACTCGCCAACCACCGCGTCAGCATTCTCCGTCAGCGCCTGCAGCAGGTTGGCAAAGTAACCAGCCAGGCGGCCAATGCTCTCGTCGCTCCACAGCGCACGGTCGTGGCTGTACTGCATCGACAGCGTGGTGCCCAGTTCCACCACCAGGGTCAGCGGGTAGTTGGTCTGCTCGTGCACGGCCACGTCGCCGAAGCGCAGGCCACCGGGCGCGCCCTGTTGCAGCGCCTCGGCCACCGGGTAGTTCTCGAACACCAGGATGCTGTCGAACAAGGCGTCACCGCCCTGCCCCGCCCAGCGCTGCACGTCGTACAGCGGGGTGTGCTCGAACTCGCGCACGGCCAGGTTGCCGGCCTGCACCTGGCCGATCCACTCGGCCACGGTCTGCTCGGCACGCGGGGCGCCGATCACCGGCAAGGTGTTGATGAACAGGCCGATCTGTTCCTCCACCCCCGGCAGGTCCGCCGGGCGGCCGGCGACAGTGGCGCCGAAGCACACGCTGGCCTGGCCGGTGCAGCGCTGCAACAGCAGCAGCCAGGCCGATTGCACCAGGGTGTTGACCGTGACCCGGTTGGCCCGGGCGAAGGCTTCGATGCGCGCGGTGTGCTCTGGGTCGAAGGCCAGGCGGTGGTCGCCATGGCCGCTACCGCTTGCGCCAGCACTGCCGGCGATAGCCTGGGCCAGGCGGGTTGGCTCGTCCAGGGCGGCAAGCTGGGCTTTCCAGAAGGCTTCGGCAACGGCCGCGTCCTGGCCCTGCAGCCAGGCGATGTAGTCGCGGTAGTGCGTGGCCTGGGCCTGCGGAGCCAGGCCGGCATAGCGCTGGAGCACTTCGCCCAACAGGCGCGAGGTGCTCCAGCCGTCCATCAGGATGTGGTGGTTGGTGTAGATCAGGTGGTGGCGGGTATCGCCCGTGCGTACCAGTACCAGGCGCAGCAGCGGCGCGGCAGCAAGGTCGAAACCGCGCTGGCGTTCACCCTCGGCCACGGCCTGCAATGCCTGCTCCAACGCCGGCTGGCCACGCCAGTCATGCTCGCTGCATGGCAGTTCGACGGCCTTGCGAACCACCTGTACGGCTTGCTCCAGTTCGCCGTGCAGGATGAAACCGCTGCGCAGGATGTCGTGAGCATCGAGCGTGGCCTGCCACGCCTGGCGGAACCGCTGCACATCCAGCCCCTCCACATCCACGCGCAGCTGGTTGATGTAGTTACCGGCCTGCTGGTCGTAAAGGGTGTGGAACAACATGCCCTGCTGCATGGGTGACAGCGGGTACACATCGGCGATCTGCCCGGCCTCCAGCGGCAGGCTGTCCAGTTGCGCCTGGGTCAGCGCGGCCAGCGGGAAGTCCGACGGCGTCACGCCATGGTGCCGCGCATCGCAGCAGTGCTCGACCAGCTCTGCCAAGGCCTGCCCGTAGGCCTGGGCCAGCTTCTCGATGGTGGCCGGGTGATGAACGTCGGCGCTGTAGGTCCACTCCAGGAACAGCTCGCCGCCGTACACCTGGCCGGTGATGCTCAGCCAGTTGCCCAGCTGCGCGCCGGCACATTGGGTACGGCCTGCGCTTTCCCCGCTCGGGGTGAACAGGGCGCCGGCCTCGGCATCGAAGCTGGCATCGAACTGACCCAGGTAGTTGAAGGTGACACGGGCCTGGGCGGCACGCTCGAGCTGTTCACGCACTTCAGCATCGCCGAAGTAGCGCAGCAGGCCGTAGCCGAGGCCTTTGTCCGGCACGCCGCGCAGTTGCTCCTTGATTGCCTTGATCGACTGGCCAAGGTCTTGGCCGGGTGTGAGACGCACCGGGAACAGGCTGGTGAACCAGCCTACGGTGCGGCTGAGGTCGAGGTCGTCGAACAGGTCTTCGCGGCCATGGCCCTCCAGCAGTACCTGCACGTTGCCCTGCGCGCTCCACTGGCACAAGGTGCGCGCCAGCGCGGTCAGCAGCAGGTCGTTGATCTGCGTGCGGTAGGCCGCCGGGGCCTGTTTCAGCAGCTTGGCGGTGCGCTCGGCATCCAGCCGTGTGGCGGCGGTACGGGCATGGGTGTTGGCCAGGCTGCCCAGCGGGTTGTCACGCGGCAGTTCGGCGTGGTCGCCGGCCAGCGCCTGCAGCCAGTAGTCGCGCTGTGCTTGCAATGCGGGGCTGCCGGCATGGCTGGCCAGGCGCTCGGCCCAGGCCTTCACCGAGGTGGTCTTGGCGGGCAGGCTCACGGCCTGGCCGTTCAGCAATTGCCGGTAGGCCGCTTGCAGGTCTTCCAGCAACACCCGCCACGACACACCGTCGACCACCAGGTGATGGACCACCAGCAGCAGGCGCTGCTGCCCATCGGCGAAGTCGAACAGTTCGGCACGCAGCAGTGGCCCGTGCTGCAGGTTCAGGCTGGCCTGCACCTGGTTGCCGGCGGCGTCCAGTTCACTCAGTACTGCCAGGTTGCGCTGGCGCAGCAGTGGTGCATTGTCCAGCGGCTGGAAGCCCGCCTGCCACTGGCTTTCGCCACGGCTGAAGCGCAGGCGCAGGGCATCGTGCTGCTCGACCACTGCGCGCAGGGCTGCCTCCAGGTGTTGCACCTGCACCGGGCCGGCCGGCTTGAGCAGCACCGACTGGTTCCAATGCGCCGGCTGCGCGACCTCCATCTCGAAGAAACGCGCCTGGGCCGGCAGCAATGCCACCTCGCCGCTGGTGGCAGTGTCTACGGCTGCGGCCGCAACCGCTTGCTTGGCCTCGATGCGCTTGGCTACCTGGGCCAGCTGGGCGATGGTTTGTTGTTCGAACAGCTGCTTGGGGGTGATCCGGATGCCCTGGCGTTTGGCCCGGGCGATGATCTGCAGGCTGAGGATCGAGTCGCCGCCCAGTTCGAAGAAGTTGTCGGTGCTGCCGACCTGCTCCAGCTTGAGCACATCGGCCCACACTGCGGCCAGTTTCTCCTCGATATCGCCTTGTGGCGCCACATAGCCACGGCTGACCGCGCCCGGTGCCGGCAAGGCGCGCTTGTCGAGCTTGCCATTGGCGGTCAGTGGCAGGCGCTCCAGCAGCAGTATCTGCGCCGGCACCATGTAGTCCGGCAGGCGTGCCTGCAATTGCGCCTGCAGTTGCTGCACGGTCACGCCTGCGTCGGCCACCCCGTAGGCCACCAGCTGCAAGCGCTCGGCATCGCCCTCCAATGGCAAGGCCAGTACCACGGCCTCGTTGACACCAGGCAGGCCGGCCAGCACCCGGCCGACTTCACCTGGCTCCACGCGATAGCCGCGGATCTTCACCTGGTCGTCGGCACGGCCGATGAACTCGACCAGGCCATCGGCGGTCAGCCGCGCGCGGTCGCCGGTGCGGTACAGGCGGGCACCACCCTCGGTCGGCACGAAGCGTTCGGCGGTCAATGCGGGCTGGCCCAGGTAGCCCTGGGCGACGCCTTGCCCGCCCAGGTAAAGCTCACCGGGCACCTGCGCCGCCAACGGGTTGAGGTAGCCATCCAGCACCTGGGCGCAGGCGTTGCCCAGCGGGCGCCCGACCGGCACCGTGCGGCAACCTGGCAGCGGCTGCCCCGGCTCGAAGGTGAGCACGCCGACAGTGGTTTCGGTCGGGCCGTAGTGGTTGATGACCCGGCAGGCCGGGCGCAGTTCGCGGATTTTTTCCAACAGACCCCAGCTGCATGCCTCCCCCCCCAGGATCAGTGCCTCGGCGGGCAGCACATCGGCGGCGCGGGCCGCTTGCAGCAAGCCTTGCAAGTGGCTCGGCACCAGCTTGAGCACGCCGACCTGGTGCTGCGCCATGTAGCTGGCGAAGCCATCCGGGTCGAACGCCAGTTCCTGTGGCAGCAGGTGCAGCAGGCGGCCCGAAGCCAAGGCACCGAACAGCACGGTGTGGCCCAGGTCGGCCGCGGTGGTGGACACCATCGCCATGCTCGCCGCGGCCGGCAGTTGCAGGCGCTCCAGCACCGCCTGGGTGTAGCTGGCCAGCGCCCCGTGGCTGACCACCACGCCTTTCGGCTGGCCGGTCGAGCCCGAGGTGTAGATCAGATAGGCCGGTTGTTCGGCGGCGATGGCCACCTCGACCGGGCTGTCGCTGCAGGTTGCCCAGGCGGTGTGATCGCAGGCAATCAGCTGCACGCCGTCCAGGCCGGCGAAGCGCTGGTCGCCCGGCTCATGCAGCAGTATGGCGGCGCCACTGTCGGCAATCAGTTGTTGCAGGCGCTCCTGCGGTTGCTGGGTGTCCAGCGGCAGGTAGGCGGCGCCGGTCTTGAGCACCGCGAGCAAGGCGCCGACCCACTCGATGGAGCGCGGCAGGCACAGGGCGACGATGCTGCCGGCACCGACGCCGTGCTGGCGCAGGTAGTCGGCCAAGCGGTTGGACGCCGCCTCCAGCCCGGCCTGGGTCATGAACCGGTCACCGGCACGCACACCGCCGTGGGCCTGGCCTTGCGCCATTGCCTGGCGCCACAAGGCGAGGAAGTTGCCGTGCGGGTAGGCCTGCGTGGCCGCCGGCAGCAGCGTCGCCACTTGCGGGCTGTCGACGATCGCCTGCTGCGGGTCACGGATCAGCGCATCCAGCACCTGGCGCAGCGAAGCGGCCATGCGTTCGATAGTGGCCTGCTCGAACAGGTCGGTGGCGTAGGTGAAATAGCCTTCGATGCCGTCGGCCTTGTCGGAGAAGTCGAACGCCAGGTCGAAGCGGGCATCGCCGCCGTCACGGGCAAAGCCTTCTACCTCCAGCGCGCCCAGGCGCTTGCGCCCTGCATCGCTGGCGGCCACGTGCTGGTTGATCTTGAACTGGAACAGCGGGTTGTGGGCCAGGTTGCGCTCGGGCAGCAAGGCATCGACCAGGTGCTCGAACGGCAGCTCCTGGTGCGACTGGGCGCCGCCGATCACGTCTTTTACCTGCTCCAGCAGCGCGGCGAAGGTGGCGCGCTCGTCCACCTGCACGCGCAGCACCTGGGTGTTGATAAAGAAGCCGATCAGGCCTTCCAGCTCCTTGCGGTTGCGCCCGGCGTTCGGGGCACCGATGCGGATGTCGGCCTGGCCGCTGTAGCGCGACAGCACCACCGCCATGGCTGCCAGTACCAGCACGAACAACGTGTGGCCACCCTTGCGCGCCTGGCTACGCAGGGCCTCGGCCTGTTCGGCGCCGATATCCACACGCACCACCGCGCCACGCTGGCTGGGAATTGCCGGGCGCTCGAAGTCCAGCGGCAGGCTCAGCACCGGCTGCTCGCTGCCCAACTGGGCCTGCCAGTAGGCCAGTTGGCGCTGCGCTTCACCGGCCTCGAGCCAGGCGCGCTGCCAGATGGCGTAGTCGGCGTACTGGATCGGCAAAACCGGCAACTCGGCCTGCCGGCCTTCGGCCAGGGCGCTGTACAGCTGGATGAATTCCTGCACCAGCACATCGCTGGACCAGCCGTCCGAGATGATGTGGTGCATGCTCACTGCCAGCACGTGGTGATCGGCGGCCACGCGCAGCAGGGTCACCCGCAGCAGCGGGCCGCTCAGCAGGTCGAAGGGCTGCTTGAGGGCGGCGTCCACGGCCACGCTCAGCGCTGTCTCATCGGCGGCACCGTCGAGCATCAGCAATTCCAGCGCCAGCGGGCAGTGCTCGAGGATTTCCTGGTAGAACTCGCCCTCCTCCGAGGCAAAGCGCGTGCGCAGCGATTCGTGGCGTTGCACCAGCGCATCCAGCGCCTGCTGCAGCACTGCCTGGTCCAGCGCGCCCTTCAGGCGTACTGCCATCGGCACGTTGTAGGCTGGGCTGTCGGGCTCCAGCTGCCAGAGAAACAGCAGGCGCTGCTGGGCGTACGACAGCGGAATACGCGCCAGGCCCTGGCGCGCGGGCACGATGGGCAGCAGGCGGAAGCTCTGGCCGGTAGCCTGCATCTTTTCCAGGATCTGCTGGCGTTGCTCCACAGGGAGGCCAACGAAACGTTGGGCGATACGTTGTGCGGCAGTGAGTTCCATGTCAGGCCTCTGTGAATGCATTCATCATGTGTTCGATATCGCTCAGGCCATCGTCGGAGAGCGACAGGCCCTGCTCGTCCAGTGCCTGGGCGAACGCGCGTAGTTCGGGGTGGCTGAAGATCAGCCGCAGGGGTATGTCCAGCCCAAGCTCGACGTTGATCCGCGACACTGCCTGGGCCGCCAGCAAGGAGTGGCCGCCCAGCTCGAAGAAGTTGTCGCTCAGGCCGACCCGGGCAACGTTCAGCAACTGCGCCCAGATGTTCGCGAGCTGCTGCTGCCGCTCGGTCTGCGGCGCCTGGTAGTCATGCTGTGGCTGGTTCGGGTCGGGCAGCGGCAGCGCCTTGCGGTCGAGTTTGCCGCTGGGGGTCAGCGGCATGCTCGGCAGGGTCACCAGGTAGGCCGGGATCATGTAGTCCGGCAGGCTGGCCTTGAGGTACTGCTTCAGGGCCTGGCGCAGATCGCCGCGGTAGCCTTCGGCCGGCACCGCATAGGCGCACAGCTGCTTGCCACCGGGCAGGTCGATGGCCAGCACGGTGGCTTCGCGAACGTCCGGGTGCGCCCGCAGGTACTGCTCGATCTCGCCCAGCTCGATACGGAAGCCGCGCACCTTCACCTGGTGGTCGACCCGGCCGCGATAGGCCAACTGGCCGTTTTCGTCGTAGCAGCCGAGGTCGCCGGTGCGGTACAGGCGGCCACCGCCAACCGGGTCGAACGGGTCGGGGATGAAACGCTCGGCGGTGAGTGACGGCCGCTGGTGATAACCGCGCGCCAGGCACCCTGCCCCGCCGATGAACAGCTCCCCGGGCACGCCCACCGGCGTCGGCGCCAGGCCATCGTCCAGAGCATGCAGGGTACGCCCCGGCAAGGCACGGCCGATCGGTACGCCGCCCAGGCTGATCTGCTCCACGGTCATCTGCGAACAATCGTAGGTGGTGGCGACCACGGTGGCTTCGGTCGGGCCGTAGGTGTTCAGCAGGCGCACTGCTGGCGGGCCATCGGCCAGCCAGGCACGCAGGGCATCTTCCGGCACCGCTTCTCCCCCCACGTGAATCTGCTTCAGCCGGCCATAGGCCTCGGGGGGGCGGCGCTCCAGCGCCAGCAGGCGCCAGTAGGCCGCTGGCAGGTCGGCCACGGTCACGCCGTGGCGGTTGATCTCGTCCAGCAGGGTGGCGGTGTCCCACAGCCGCAGGTCGCGCAGCACCACACAGGCGCCCTGGGCCAGCGGCGGGAAGAACTGCTCGATGAAGCCATCGAAGCTGATGGTGGCGAACTGCAGCACGCGATCGTCCGGGGTAAGCCGCGAATAGTCGCCGGCCACCAGGCAGAACTGCGACAGGGCATGGTGGTCGATGGCCACGCCCTTGGGCATGCCGGTGGAGCCGGAGGTGTAGATGACATAGGCGAGGTTGTGCGGTGCCACCAGGTTGGCCAGCGGTTCGGCGGGCCAGGCTTGCAGCCACTCGGTGCCGGGCGCCAGTACCACGCAGGGCAGTTGCTTGCCCAATTGCAGGCGCTCACGCGAGGGCGCATCGGCCAGCAGCAGGCCGATATTGCTGTCCTCGACCATGTAGGCCAGGCGTTCTTGCGGGTAGTCCGGGTCCAGCGGCACATAGGCGCCACCCGCCTTGTGAATGGCGATCAGCGCCAGGGCCATGCCCAGGCCGCGCTCGACAGCCACGCCAACCAGGCAGTCCGGCCCCACGCCCAGCGCCCGAAGGCGGTGAGCCAGCTGGTTGCTGCTGCGGTCCAGTTCGGCGTAGGTCATCTGCTGGTCGTCGAAGATCAGCGCCAGCGCATCCGGCCGCTCGTGGGCCTGTCGCGCCAGCAGCTGGTGCGCACACAAGCCGCTGCCAGCCTGGGGCGCCGGGTTCCAGCCGTGGGTCAGCTGCTGGCGTTCGCTACTGCTAAGGAAGTCCAGCTCGGCAATGCAGCATTGTGGTTCGGCGCAGATGGCTTCCAGCAGTGCTTGCCAATGCCCGGCCATGCGCTCGATACGTGCGGCATCGAACAGGTCGGTGCAATAGTTGAACGAGGCAGTCACGCCGTCGGAGCGCTCCAGGGTATTGAGCGAAATGTCGTACTGCGCGCCCGGCTCCAGCAGGTCCACTTCCTTGACCTGCAGGCCGTGCAGGGCATCGCTGGATACCTGCTCGCCAAGGTCGCGCAGGTGGTTGTACAGCACCTGGAAGATCGGGTTCACACCCTGGTCACGCTCCGGATACAGCGCCTCGGCTACTTCGAGGAACGGCACATCCTTGTTGGCCTGGGCCTGCAGGGTGGTCTCCTTGATCGCCGCCAGCAGCTGCGAGAACGGCTGGCTGCCATCGACACGGATACGAGCCACGACCACGTTGATGAAGAAGCCGATCAGCCCTTCAAGCTCCAGGCGGTTGCGGTTGGTGACCGGCACACCGATGTTGAGCGTGCCCTTGCGGCTGTAGCGCGACAGCACGATGGCAAAGGCCGCCAGGAACACATGGAACAATGTGGCGTTGGATGCCACCGCCAGTGCCCGCAGGCGCTCGGTGAGGGCCTGTGGCAGGCGCACGTCGAAGCGGCTGCCCTGGTAGCTTTTTACCTGCGGGCGAATGCGGTCGGCAGGCATTTCCAGCACTTCGAAGTCGTCTTCCAGGCGGGCCTTCCAGTAGTCGATCTGCGCCTGCATCTGCCCCTCGGCCAGCCACTTGCGCTGCCAGGCGGCGAAGTCGGCGTACTGCACCGGCAGCGGCTCGATGGTTTGCGCCTGGCCCGTGGCGGCGGCGTTGTAGGCGGCGGCGAACTCGCGCACCAGCAGGCTCATCGACCAGCCATCGGAGACGATATGGTGCAAGGTCAATGACAGCAGGTGCTCCTGCGCATGCACCTTGAACAGCCGTGCGCGCAGCAGCGGGCCGTGCTCCAGGTCGAACGGGACGAAGGCTTCGGCTTCCAGCTTGCGCATCTGCGCGGCGTGGTCCTGGCCGCTGAGGTCTTCGAAACCGATCGATACCGTGGCAGCCGGCAGGATGCGCTGCCAAGGCAGGCCGTCGGCCTCGACGAAAACAGTGCGCAACGATTCGTGGCGGGTTACCAAGGCATCCAGCGCAGCCTGCACGGCGCAGTGGTCGAGGTGGCCCTGCATGCGCACGGCCATCGGCGTGTTGTAGGCCAGGCTTTCGGGGTTGAGCTTCCAGAACAGCCACTGGCGGTTCTGCGAGGGGGACACTGGCAGCGGTTGCTGGCGATCGAGGATTTCGATGTCCAGGCCTGCGCCCTGCTCGCCTTCGGCCACTGCCTGGGCAAAGGCCTGCAGGTCGACGGTGTCGAACAAGCTGCGCAGCGGAATATCCACGCCCAATTGCTTGCGTATCCGCGATACCGCCTGGGTGGCCAGCAGTGAATGGCCGCCAAGGGCAAAGAAGTTGTCGCCCAGGCCTACCTGCGGTACTTGCAGGACTTGCGCCCAGATCTGTGCCAATTGCGTTTGCAGCGGGGTCTGCGGCGCCTGATAGGCCACCTGGGTGGCGGCGGGTTCCGGCAGCGCCTTGACGTCGACCTTGCCGTTGACCGTGACCGGCAGGTGCTCCAGCACCATCAGGTGGGTCGGCACCATGTGTTCGGGCAGCAGGCGCTTGAGGCTGGCGCGGATCGATTCCTGCCAGGCCAGGCTGTCGGCCGGCATCTGACCGGGCACCAGCCAGGCAGCCAGTTGCAGTTGCGGCGCCTGGCCATGCACGCGTACCAGGGCATTGGCGACACCGCCCAGGGCACGCAGCTGGTTTTCGATTTCGGCCAGTTCCACGCGATAGCCACGGATCTTCACCTGGCCATCCATGCGCCCGGCGAACTGCAGGTCGCTGCCTTGGCGAACCCAGTCACCGCTGCGGTACAGGCGCTGGCCGTGGCCGTTCGGGTCGGGAACAAAGCGCTCGGCGGTGAGTGCCGGGCGGTTCAGGTAGCCGCGGGCCAGGCCGGCGCCACCGATGTATAGCTCGCCCTTGGCTTTGGCCGGCAGGGGTTGCAGGCAGCGGTCGAGCACCGCGACGCGGGTGTTGGCCAGTGGCTGGCCGAGGCTGGCCTGCCCGTTCAGTTCGGCGACCAGCACACCGACGGTGGTCTCGGTCGGGCCGTAGTGGTTGAACACCTTGAGCGCCGGGGCCAGGTTGCGGACCTTGCCCAGCAGGCTCGGGCTGATGGCCTCGCCGCCGAGCACCAGGCACTGTGCCGGCAGCGCCGAGCGGCCAGCCACCAACATGGCTTCCAGGTGCGACGGTACGATCTTCAGCGCGTCTACCTGGTGTTCGGTCAGGTAGGCGGCGAAGCCTTCGGCATCCAGCACCTGCTCGCGTAGCAGCAAATGCAGGGTGTGGCCGCCGCACAAGGCGCCGAACAGCATGGTGTGGCCAAGGTCGGCAGCCGGGGTCGAGACCTGGGCCATGCTGCGGATACGCTCGACCGGCAAACGTGCGGCGATGCCTTCGACGTAGTTGGCCAGGGCGCCATGGCTGATCGCCACGCCCTTGGGCTGGCCGGTGGTGCCGGAGGTGTAGATCACGTAGGCCAGGTTGGCCGGCGCCGGGGCGATACGGGCGGCGCTGCCGTTGCCGGTTTGCGCCCAGTCCAGGCGCTGCACGCCCTCGGGTAGTTCGGCCTGCCAGGTACCGGGCGCCAGTACCAGGCGCGTACCGCTGTCGGCAAGCATGTAGGCCAAGCGTTCGGCCGGCTGCTCGGGCTCCAGTGGCAGGTAGGCGCCACCGGCCTTGAACACGCCGAGGATACCGGCGAGCATGCCGACACTGCGGTCGGCCAGCACGCCGACCAGTGTGTCCGGCCCTGCTCCGGCTTCCACCAGCCGGCCTGCAATGGCTTCGGCGCGGGCATCGAGTTCGGCGAAGCTGGCCTGCTCGCCCGCAGCCATCACCGCCGTGCGTTCGGGGTGGCGGCTGACGGCGGCGGCAAAGCGCTGGTGGACCAGCAGCGTTGCGTCAGCCTGCGCAGGCGCGCCGATGGCAGGGGCCAGGCCTGGCAATGGCAGCTCGCCGACTGCGCCACCCGCTTCGTCGGCCAATGCCTGCACCAGGGCCAGCCACTGCTCGCCGAGGGCTTCGACGGTGGCCGTATCGAACACGTCGGTCGCATAGGTGAACGCTGCGTGCAGTTGCCCCGCTCGCTCATGGGTGTCCAGCGCCAGGTCGAAGCGGGCGCTGTGCTTTGCCAGGTTGACCGGCGCCAGGTGCAAACCGGAGCGGGTCTCGATGGCCTGCACATCCGCCACCTGCGCCTGGTGGTTGAACAGCACACGGAACAGCGGGCTCTCGCTGCTGCGCGGCAGGTCCAGGGCTGCTACCAGTTGCTCGAACGGCAGGTCCTGGTGGCTTTGCGCGCCTACGGCGGTTTCGCGCACGCGCTGGAGCAGGCCGGTGATGTCCAGCAGCGGGTCGATTTCGGTGTGCAATACCTGGGTATTGATGAAGCAGCCGATCAGCCCTTGGCTTTCGGCGCGGTTGCGGTTGGCGATGGGCACGCCGACACGGATCGCCGACTGGCCGCTGTAGCGCTGCAGTAGCAGCTTGAAGGCGGCCAGCAGGACCATGAACAGGGTGACGTTATGCTTGCGCGCCAGGCCGCGCAGCCGTTCGGCGACATCTGCTGCGATGGGGAACTCGTGACGCGCGCCGCGATAGCTGGGGCGGCCCTGGCGGCTTCGGTCCAGTGGCAATTCCAGCGGCGAATGGTCGTCGCCCAGGCGGGCCTGCCAGTAGGCCAGCTGGCGCTCCTGCTCACCGGCCTGGAGCCAACTTCGCTGCCACAGGGCGTAGTCGCGGTACTGGATCGGCAGCGGTTCCAGGCGGGCTTCGCTGCCGGCCACGGCGGCGTCGTACAGGTGCAGGAATTCGTCGATCAGCACGTTCATCGACCAGCCGTCGGCGACGATGTGGTGCACGGTGAGCAGCAGGATGTGCTCCTGTGCCGCCAGTTGCAGCAGGCGCACCCGCAGCAGCGGGCCGCTGGCCAGGTCGAAGGGGGCCAGGGCTTCGGCTTCGGCGATGGTTTCGATGGCGGCCTGACGGGCGCCCTCGTCCAGGCCGGCCAAGGCATCCTGGTGCAGCTGCAACGGGGCGGCGCTGGCCTCGACCTGCTGGCGCACGTCATCGCCATCGGCGACGAAGCGGGTGCGCAGGGTTTCGTGGCGGGCCACAAGGGCATCGAAGGCGTGCTGCAGGGCGGCCAGGTCCAGCGGGCCAGTCAAGCGCACGGCCATGGGCAGGTTGTATGCCGCACCTTGCGGGTCGAGCTGCCAGAGGAACCACATGCGCCGCTGGGCGTACGACAGCTGGTCACGCTCGGCCACCTCCACCCCGGGCGCAATCGGCAGCACGGAAAAATCCATGCCCTCGCCCTGCAGCGCCTTGAGGAACAGGCGGCGCTTGTCGGGGCTGAGTTCGATGAAGCGGCGGGCGAGCTTGAGCGTTTGGTCGGCATTCATGTCGAGCGGTGTCCTGGCAGTCGAGCGGTAACTGTCAGACGAAGGTGTGGGGGGGTGATTTAGTGGCGCCAACCTTAGGCCCAGCACCATCCCTGTGGGAGCGGGCGTGCCCGCGAATCAGGCGACGCGGTGGCTGGCACCGGCTGCGCCGGTGTTCGCGGGTAAACCCCCTCCCACACCGACCGCGCAGGTTTCAAGGTCTCTGAGCAAGGCCATAACCGCTACAGGAATGGCGCCAGCCAGGACGGGACGCTACCCCCGTGGGAGATTGCCCAGCCCTTTTGGGCTGTGCTGTCGCGCAGAGAACAAATATCGCTCGCCTGACGCGTCCGTTGTAGGAGCAGCCTTGTGCTGCGAAGAGGCCGGTACAAGCAACAGACAGGCTTTGTCAGTACCGCGAAGCTGCCAACGCGGTGTATAGCACCGGCTCCACCGGTGTTCGCGGCGGTTCGACGCCTCGACACGCCCGCTCCCACAGAGCCCTGCTAAATCAATGATTTATGTGTTGTTCTATGAGAGCGGGCATGCCCGCGAAGAGGCCGGCATTGCCATCAATAAAATGACGTAGTCCAAATCTCTATTCCTTGTAGGACCCTTCCTAAACCCCCACCACCCCGAAAATACCCGCCAACCGCCTGCTAGGTTCCTGGCTTCCACCTGAAAAAGAGGCGAGCCATGAGCATGCGCATGAACATCTTCGGCCGATACCAAGGCCTGGACGGCGACGAAACCACCACAGGCGCCATCTGCATTGCCAGCCAAGCCAGGGGCCGTGTGCATGGCCGCGACTGGCTACTTCAAGGCGACCCGACCACACCCTGCCCGCTATGTGGACAAGCGGGCACCATCGTCGAGGGCGAAGTCCGCTGGCGACAGGATGGTATTCCCACGGCTCTGGACGGAGCACTGGTGCAATGTGGGTGCCCACAGGGCAGCAATCGCCTGGTTGCAAGTGGGTACGCACCTCCGGCTTCGCGCGGGGCACCCGCATCTGAGCCTGTTCGTGAGGCACCAGCACAGGCCCAGACGGGTAACCCGATAAGAAGTACCTATCAGCCTGAGGTGGTTCAGCCCTCGCCCACTCCTCAAGGCATGGAGCCCGGCTTCTACATCGTTCCGCGCTGCATGTCATACCAGGAAGTCCTGGCAGAGCTGGGCGCGCCGCAGGCCAACCTGCCTCGGTCAATTCTGGAGCGGCTGAACCCGACCTATCAGCAGGGGTTCAAGGCGGGCGAGATCTTTGTCATTGGCGATGGTTACAGTCGCCCGACCTGCACCCGTGAAGAGCAATATGTGATGAGTGCGGCCAAACAGGCGCGAGAGGACTTGGCAGATCTCACGCCGGAAGAAGCTGACTTCATGATGCGTCACTTGCCTGAAATAGCAGGTTTGTTGAGCAGTACCAGCTTGGCAATGGGAGTGAGCGGCGCCATGATGGCTCAGGCGCTAGATGATCTTAGCGCGACGTTGCGCAAGATCGAAGAGCTGCATCAGCATCAGTTTTCCAAGCATGGACATCTACGTAGTCCGGAATTTTTTGCTGAACGTAGAAAGCTACTCGGACAATTGGATGCGCAACTGAAGATGGGCTTTCTTAACAAGCACATGAACCTCGGAAGCCATGACAGATTACGGGGCGACTTAGGCATTTCCTCAAAAAGCCTAGTACATCACTGGAGCAAGGCTGGAGCACCCGGGGGCATCCCTGGATATTCAACGCATCTGGACAAGTTGACACGTTTATCTAACTACCTAAAAAAAGGTGGATATGTAGGGCTGGCGATCGGTGGTGGATCGTCTTGGCTGAAAACTCAAGAGGTATGTAGATCAGGCAATTCTCAATCATGCAGAAAAATAAGATTCACTGAGGTAGGCAACTTTTCAGGAGGACTAGCAGTAGGTGCCGCTGCGGGAGTAGCTGGAAAAGCGATAGCAGGCTTTGCCTGCGTGAGCCTTGGGCCCATAAGTGGAGCAGCATGCGCCATTGCAGTCGTAGGCGCTAGTTCGTACGCCGGGAGCGTAGCTGGCATGAGCATGGGCGAGTACATAGGGGAAGAGCTCTATGAATTAACCGAACATGAATGAATTTCTGGAGTCTCTCTGGGGTTTGGGATTTCTGGCCATGCCTTTCGCACTCTCTTTAGCAGGACTGTCAATGACAGCGCAACTCGCTTACCTGCCTAACTACCGGAATATCCAACACGCTTTGAGTAGAAGTGAATGTTTGAAACGAGCTACGCACTGGTGGGGAGAACGTAGTTTTTATTCAAGGGTATCAGTCGTAGCCACACTGAGCGGAATCGCGCTAGACCCCGAATTCTTCTTGAAAAGAGGACTTCTCGATCAAAATGATGCTTCTAGTTTTCCAACCAACTTAAAAACCAAAATGCGTATTGCATTCTGTTTATTGCTAGCAGCATTTGCCTGGGCAGTGTTAGCCGCCGTACTGATCAAACTGAAGCGCATGCAATTCTGGAGTTAACTCGACCGAGGCATAGCCCATGGGAGAGGCCGAGTGCTGCAAGGGAACATACAGCAGCGATAGACAGCTGTATGTTCCCTTGCAGCACCAAGGCTCTGGAAATCCTGAAAAAGACTTCCTGATTTGGCAAAATCCCCGGACACCAATCGCCG
>NZ_JALLKV010000109.1:0-4904 GCF_023093815.1 Pseudomonas sp. PNPG3 | reverse complement strand
CCTGGCTCGGTGAACGAGCGAGTGGGTGCCGCCAAGACCGAGCTGGCTGAGCAGATCAGCGAGGTCAACAACGCGCTGGCCAGCACAAAGGGCAACCTGGAGCAGCAGATCACCGCTGTCGGCCAGAGCGTTTCGGAAGCTCAGGCTGAATTGCAGGAGCAGATTGACCAGATTGCTGACCTGGCCGATTCGATGCCGTACAAGCCCGACCAGGCCTACACCGCTGCTCAAGGCGTACTGGGCGAGGACGGCAAACTGTATCAGGCCAAAGGCAACGTGCCGGCCGGCAACCCGCCGCCCAATGCCACCTACTGGACCGACGTTGGCCAGGCGGTGCAGACAGCGAACGGGCTGGCTGCGCGCGTATCGGATGTGGAAACCGACGTATCGACGCTGGATGGCAAGACTACGGCCCAGGCGACGCAGATCGGCGGACTGCAATCCAGCCTGACTACCACCAACCAGAACGTGGCCACCGCGCAGCAGGCTGCTGATGCGGCAAACACACTGGCGGGCGGGAAGGGCAAGGTCATTGTGCAGTCGGCTGCGCCGGCCGCGGCCGATCGCTTGGCGCAGAACCTCTGGATCGACACCACGGGTAACGCGAACACCCCGAAACGCTGGAGCGGCAGTGCCTGGGTGGCTGTGACGGACAAGGCGGCCACGGACGCAGCTGCCGCCGCCCAGTCGGCGCTATCACAGGTCGCCTTGAAGGCCGATGCGGCGGTGGTCAACAACCTGTCGACCCGCGTCAGCGATGCCGAGGGCAAACTGACGTCCCAGGCTTCACGCATGGATGGCATGCAGACCAGTATCGACGGTAAGGCCAGCTCTCAGGCATTGCAGCAGGTCAGCAGCCGGGTGACGGCTACGGAGCAGAAGGACGCTACCCAGGACCAGCAGTTGACTTCGCAAAGCCAGGCGCTGACCTCACTGACCGATAGCGTGAGCAAGAAGGCCGAAGCCTCAACCGTCCAGAATCTGAGCAATACCGTTTCTCAGCAGGGCCAGGACCTGACGGCCCACGGCCAATCGCTAACCCGGATCGATGCGGCGCTGCCGCTGCTGAGCGGGGAGAACCTGCTGGCCAACAGCTCGTTCGAAGATTTAATCGCAGATGGCAGCAGACCAAAGCACTGGGCTATCTCCGCCGGTGCCGCCCGCTCCCTGGTGCCGTCGCCGCTGACCAGCAGCACCAGCGCCTTGCGGCTGTCCGGCACCGTCGCGGCCGGAGGATACATCGAGGTGATTTCCGGCCTGGATGATGGTCGGCCACGGGTCAAAGTCACTGGTGGAGCGAACTACACCCTCAGCGTCTACGCCCGGGGAGCAGGCGCTCCTGGCCGGCTACGCATGTACATCCAGTTCCTGGATGCTGCCGGCGTAGTGTTGTCCGCCCCGTGGACCGCTGATGGGTTCATCCTGACAGAGTCGTACGCTCGGTACACGCTGACTGGCATGGCACCTGCCGCCGCCACCCAGGCCAGGATCTACGTGGGGCGATTGTTCAATACCGGAACGGCAGCGGTCTCGCTCTGGATGGAAATAGACAACGCCCAGCTGCAAGAGGGCACAGTTGCCACGGCCTATCAGCCGTCGGTGTTGGCTGCCAACGAGGTCAGTGCCGAAGCCACCAGCGCGCTGTCTGCTCGCGTCGACAAGAACGAGCAGGGGATTGCGTCGACCAGTGCGCAAGTCACTCAGCTGAGCGGTCAGTTGGACACTACCAACCAGAACGTGACCAATGCCCAGCAGGCGGCGCAAGCCGCTTCTGACGCCGCTGGCGCTAAGGGTAAGGTGATCTACCAGTCCACCGTGCCAGCGGTTGCTGACCGCCTGGCGCAAAACCTGTGGATCGACACGACCAATAACGCCAACACGCCGAAGCGTTGGAGCGGCAGCGCCTGGGTAGCCGTTACGGACAAGGCCGCTACCGATGCCGCTGCCGCTGCCCAGGACGCGCTGAGCAAAGTCGCCACCAAGGCTGAGGCGGCGACGGTTCAGGCGCTGAGCAATACGGTGGATCAGCACGGCACGGCGATCACCGCCAACGGCCAGGCCGTCACCAATATCAACGCATCGCTGAGCCAGGTTGGCGGCGAGAACCTGTTCTACAACCCATCGTTCGAGCGCGTGGGTTCAACCGCAGGCCTGGCTGATGGATGGATAACCGGGACGCCGTCCGGCGTGACTCGCATACCCTCGATCGTCGCGTCGACGCTCGACCCGAACGGCAAGGCGCAGCGCTACGACGTCACCGGTATCGACAACAGCGCGCGCTACCTCGATACCTACCATTCGCCGAAGTTTCCATCGGTGAGTGCCGGCCAGGCGGTGAGCGTTTCCATCTATGTGAAGGTGACTGCTGGTTGCCTGATCCGCTGGTACCTCCAACCGAGAAACGCCGCGGGGACGACCATTGCAACCCAAACCCATGAGAGCATCGTGGCCACAGGGGACTGGCAACGGCTGGTGCTTGAGGGCAGAGAGATGCCTGCGGGGGCCGTCGCATGCCCCGTTATTTTTCGTGTCTTCGGCGCATCGTCGACGCCGCAGAGTGCGGTTGTTGAGATTGATCGCGCGCAGTTTGAGATCGGGAAAGTTGCCACGGGGTGGCGTGACAACGGCCAGTTGGATGCCGCCGACATTACCGCCAACGCCGCAGCAACCACGGCTCTGACCGGCCGGGTTGCGACTACGGAGGCGGGCCTGACCAGCGCATCCAGCCAGCTTACCCAGCTGGATAACTCCATCGGCGATGCTGGCGGCGAAAACCTCCTTTACAACCCAACGTTCAACCAGGTCAATACAGGCGATACGACGCTGCCTGATGGCTGGGTGCGTGAAGGGGCCGCGCAGAACAATTCCAGCATGGTTGAGTCCTGGCTGAACGCAGGGGAGCGCGCGTTCAGATCGGCAGTCACCGGCGTTACCAACGGATCGCCATATCTGTCGCTGATTCCTGCCGTGTCGAAGCGCGTCAAGGTTGGTGGCTCGCAGATCATCACGTCCTCGATTTATGCCCGGCGTGCTGCGACCTCCGGACCGCTTTCGATCCGTCTGTATATCCAATGCCTGAACGCGGCAGGCACTGTCATTTCCTCCGTGTCGACGGGCCTGCAGGCGATCAGCGTTGAGGGTAGTCGCTTTACCCTAACCGCGACGACACCGGCCGAGGCAGTCGCGGTCGCGCTGTATTACCGCGTCCATGGGGCCACCTCGAGCGCCGCCAACGGTACGTTTGAGTTGGCCCGGCCTCAGGTCGAGTACGCTTCCCGCGCCTCCGGCTGGCGGGACAGTGGTCTGGTAAACGCCGCAAACAATGCCGCCACCTCGACCGCAGTCGAGAACCTGACCTCAACGGTGAGCCAGCAAGGCAGCAACCTGAGCAGTGTGGCCGGTAGGACCACAAGCCTGGAGAACGGCCTCACCACCACCAACCAGAACGTTACAACGGCCCAGCAGGCCGCCCAGGCGGCGGCTACGGCGGCGGGCGCCAAAGGGGAGGTGATCTACGGTTCTACAGCTCCGGCGACTGACAAGCGCCTGGCGCAGAACCTTTGGATCGACACCACAGGCAACGCGAACACCCCCAAGCGCTGGAACGGCTCGGCCTGGGTCACCGTTACCGACAAGGTGGCCACCGATGCAGCCGCAGCGGCTGCCAACGCCCTCAGCCAGGTTGCAACGAAGGCCGAGGCCTCTGCGCTGCAGGCACTCGCAAACCGGGTAACCGCAGCCGAGGGGGTAAACACCAGCCAGTCCACCAGCATCACCGATCTGAACAACAGCGTCGGTGCAATCCAGGGCGCGCTTGGATCTTCCGGCCTCGACCCTGCGCCTGGCGCGCTGTGGCAGTTCGACACCACCACTGAAGGGTGGGTGGTCTCTAGTGCAACACTGGCGCAAGGAGCGGGGTTCATAAAGATCACCGCCACGGGCGCTGATCCGCAGCTTATGAGTAGTGCCGCAGCAACTCTGTCCATCGCTGGCAGCCTCTATAGTCGCGTGCGTGCGCGCATTACCCGTCGGGCCGGAGCCACTACGGACTGGGATGGCCAGCTGTTCTACTCAACCGCCGGCCACGGGTTCGCTGGCACCTACCGCGCAGTGGCTGCCAATCCGAACCTGTCCGTTGGTCAATCTGCGGTTGTGGAATGGGACATGGCCAACCTAACGGCCGGCGGCACAGACTGGGTGGACAACACTATCACCCGGCTGCGCCTCGACCTGGGTAACAGCAGTGGCGGGGTATTTGATGTCGACTGGATTGCAGTTGGGCGTGTCGCACCGTCTGCCTCCAGCAGGGCGGTAGAGTCATTGTCGTCAACGGTTGCCCAGCAGGGCGACAAAATCACGGCAGAGGCTTTGCGCACTGATGGCCTGTACACGTCGGTAGCCAACGCCAATGCGGCGATTCAGAACGAGGCGGCGGCGCGGACGAGCGCTGACTCGGCGCTCAGCCAGCAGATCCAGACCACGCAGTCGTCCTTGGGCGATACCAACGCTTCGGTGCAGCAGCTGAGCACGGCTCATGCGGCTCTGGATCAGCGCGCCAATGCGACTTACACGGTGAAGCTCCAAGCCACGGCAAGCGGGCAGTACGTGGCTGCCGGGTTCGGGCTTGGCCTGGTCAACAATGGCGGGATGTTCCAATCGACCTTCGCCGTAATGGTCGACCGGTTCGCGGTCTTGAACCCGGCAGGGAACGGATTCGTCAGCCCGTTCGCGATCCAGAATAACCAGGTGTTCATGAATGATGCGTTCATTCGTGACGCGAGCATCACGAACGCCAAGATCGCAGATGCTGCCATCACGAATGCAAAGATCGGAGTCGCCGAAATCGACACGCTGCGCATTCGTGGCAATGCAGTGACGGTGCCTGTGTCGGTCACCAACAACAC
>NZ_JALLKV010000108.1:0-4971 GCF_023093815.1 Pseudomonas sp. PNPG3 | reverse complement strand
TGGCGCTATGCCAGTAGATGGCCAAAACACCTGTGAATGTAACCAGTAGGAGAGAGCGGATGGATAAGCAATTCCCGATGGACGGCGACGCAAGCGAAAAGCTCGCCTACCTCGCCGCCCAGATTTCTACCGCTGTACTTTCTCGATGCCCACAAGAAGCTCCTCAATCGGGCTGCGCGCGATGCTCTTGCCGCCTTTCCATTGAGGGTTCTGAGGAAGCTTCGAGAGAACCGCGGCAGCGTCTCGCTTCAGCTCCTCAACGTTCAGTTGAGGGTTCGATGCCACAGCCTTCCCAAGCAGCATCAGCGCCGACAGAACCCCAAGCTCGAATGGGGTGATCACTTCGTCTTCCATGTCCGGTCTCCTTGGACCTTGTTGTGTGGAAGCAAAAAGCTACCACGGATGCGCCGGACACCCATAACGCCCGAATTCCGGGCATAAAAAAACCGCCTGGCAGGGCGGCTTCTTCAACAACAAAACGAGGTAATTATGCACTCTGCAATGGATGCAATCAATACCGCACCCTTGGCCGTTTCGCACCAGAAAGCCTACCACCAATCCGCCGCAGCCCATGCCGCGCGAATGATTCGCCTCCAGTACGCAGCCGCTTCGAAAGCCGCACTCCGTCGTGAGTGTGTCGAGCACCTGCGGGCATCGCTGTGCGGGGGTGAGGCGTGAGCACGGTAGTCATGACGGCCTGCTGGCCGTTGCAGGGCATGAGCCCGGCGCAGAAGTCGGTGCTAATTTCCCTGGCCGACAACGCAAACGATGATGGTGTGTGCTGGCCATCGGTAGCGAGGATCGTTGAGCGCACCTGCCTGTCCGAGCGCGCTGTGCGTAATGCATTGCGGTGGCTTGAGCAGTCCGGCGCACTGGAAGCACACCACCGAACTGGCCGTTCCACTTGGTACACGGTGAGCCCATCCAATTACAACCCCGGCACCACGTGCCCCCCGGCAGCATATGCCGGGGAGCCCCGGCAGGAAATGCCCCCCACCCCGGCACCTGATGCCCCCCACCCCGGCACCACGTGCCCCCAGAACCGTAAAGGAACCATCAAGGAACCGTCAGAAGAAGATACAGGCGCATGTGCAGGCTCGAAAAAGGCTCCAGTCGATCAAATCGTCGATCTGTTCAACCAGATCCTTCACAAGCTGCCCCGTGTCGTACTGGTCAACAAAGATCGCAAGGCGAAGATCCAGGCTCGCTGGGCAGAGAGCCCTGTTCACCAGGATCTTGATTTCTGGAGTGACTTTTTCACTCAGGTAGAGACCAGCGATTTCCTGATGGGGCGATTGAAGGGTCGCGACACTCAGTTCCGCTGCACCTTCGACTGGCTGATTGCCCCGTCCAACTTCGTGAAGGTGGTGGAGGGCAATTACCATGCATGAGCCCTACAATCTCGAATCCGAACACGGCCTGCTGGGCGCCATGCTCCAGCGTCCCGAGCTGATCGACACCCTGTCCGACGACTTGTCGCCCGAGTCGTTCTACTTCGCCGAGAACGCCGAAGTGTTCCGGGGGATCATGGACCTCCGCGCCGCTGGCAAGGCAGTGGACTTCTTGACCGTAGCCGAGCACATCGGCGTGCTGTACAACGGCGAAAGGGCTCTGGGTCATTGCGCCACCCTGGTCGCCAACACGCCAAGCGTGGCAAGCGCCGGGACCTATGCCGAGGTTGTTAGGACTCGCGCCATTGAGCGCGCACTGTGCGACCTGAGCGCGAAAACCCTCGAAATTGCTCAGGGTGGCGGCGATATCCAGACGAGGATCGCTGCTGTCCAGGCCGCTGCTATGGCCATCGATTCGGGTTGTGATGCCGATGAGATCGTCAAGGCCGGCGACCTGATGATCGATCAACTGGAGGTATGGCAAGAGCGTCACGACCGACTGTCGCGCGGCGAAACGTTGATCGGACTGTCCACCGGCCTTACCGACCTGGACGAGAAGCTTGGCGGCTTGCAGCCGGAACAGTTGATCATCGTTGCTGGCCGCCCGGCCATGGGCAAGACAACCTTGGCTATGGGGTTTGCTCTCGACGTAGCCGTGCGCCAGAAGAAGTCCGCGCTGGTGGTCAGCCTGGAGATGAGCAAAGGTCAACTGATTGATCGTGCCGTCGCCGCTGAGGGCAAGATTCCGCTGGGCCTAGTCAAGTCCGGCGCCGCCTGCCAGTCACACGGTACTGAGCTTCAGACTGCAGTCAGTAAGATCAAGCAGGCTGGCCTGTTCATTGCCGACCGCGCCGGGGCAACTGTGGGTCGCATCCGCTCGCTGGCTCGTCGGCACAAGATGCGCTACGGGCTGGACCTGCTGGTAGTCGACTACCTGCAACTCATGGACGGCGATGGCGGCAACCGCACCGAGGAAGTCAGCGGCATCAGTCGCGGCTGCAAGCTGCTTGCCCGCGAGCTGGGCATCCCGGTCGTGTTGCTGAGCCAGTTGTCCCGTGAATGCGAAAAGCGCCCGAACAAGCGTCCAGTGCCGTCCGATCTGCGCGAGTCGGGCGCCATCGAGCAGGATGCTGATGTGATTTTGTTCGTGTATCGGGATGAGGTCTATCACGAGCACAGCGAGTTCAAAGGAATCGCCGAGATCATCGTGGGCAAGGGGCGCGACATCGAGACCGGCACCGTGCGCGCTGCGTTCCTGGGGCAGTACAACCGCTTCGAAAACCTCTCGGCCAACTGGCAGCCGCCAGTAAAAGCGCCCGTGGCGAACGACCGATCACTCGCGTCGCGTTACGGCCGGAAGGAGATCCCTGCATGAACAGCTCAATGCTCCTGCCTCCCGACCTGGCCGATTACCGCTACGCGCTGTACTGCCGCAGCGACCTTCTTGGTCTTTCCCATGATCCGGCGCCGCCTGTTTGCCTGTATCGGGACCAGGCTTCGGCGGTCATTCACGGCCAGCGCATGTGGCCGAGCACCTACTACGTCATCGATCTTCAAGGAGAAGACAGTCCATGCGGCAATCGAAACTGACCAAGGCCGCCCGCGGCCGGGAGTGCCAGGTGCGTATCCCGGGCGTGTGCAACGGCAACCCGGAAACCACCGTTCTGGCGCATTACCGCATGGCCGGCACCTGTGGCGTGGGCTGCAAGCCGAACGACCTGCAGGGCGCCTGGGCCTGCAGCGCCTGCCACGACGCCTGTGACGGCCGCAGCCGGGTTGTAGACCGCGACACCGCACGTCGGTACCACGCCGAGGGCGTGATGCGCACCCAGGCGCAGCTGATCAGCGAGGGGGTGCTAGTTGCATGAGTGCTCCCGCCCTTCATCCGTACAAGCTGGGGAAGCCGAGAGCTAAGCGCATCGATCGCGAAGGGCAGGAGCAGGCCGCCCTGATGAAAGAGATCGAGCTCCGCTATCCGGAGGTGTTCTCGAACCTGCACCACACCCCGAATGGCGGCTACCGCAGCAAGGCTGAGGCGGCGCGGTTCAAGGCGCAAGGCACCAAGGCCGGTATTCCAGACCTCCAACTGACCATGGCGCGAGGCGGGTACTTCGGCCTATTCATTGAATTCAAAGCCACCGTGAAACCGGCGCCGGTATCCATTGAGCAGCAGGCCTGCATTGGCCGGCTGAACGATCAAGGCTACTTGGCCGTTGTGTGCCGGGGGCATTTCGACGCCATGGAGTGCCTGAGGGCGTACATGGCCCTGCCAAAAACGGAGGTTGCAGCATGACCAATACCGCCGCTGTGAAAATCAGCGATGCAGAGATTCGCCGGCAGGCCGCCGGCCAGGTGCGCGACCTGCGCGCCTTGGGCAATCACGGCCTGTACTTCCGGTTCCACCGTTCCCGTGAGCGCGGGTCCTGGTACCTGGTCCACAAGGGTAAATGGAACCTGATCGGCTCATATCCTGAGCTGAGCGCTGCCAAGGTTGCCGCGGCACTGCCGGATATCCGCCTGCGCCTGGAGGCGGGGAAGGGTGCGAGCCTGTCGAGCTGGGTGCTGACCGGCGAGCTGCTGTACTGGTTCGCCGAGCGCATGTCGCGTGACCGTAACCTGTCCGCCAAGCGCAAGGGCACGGCGGCGTCGGCAATCAAGCAGCACCTGATGCCGCGCTTGGGCGACACGCCGCTGGCTCAGATCGACAAGGCGCTGCTTGATCGCGAGCTGATGTGGCCGCTGCAAGAGTCACTGTCGATTGACTACGTTCGCCTGGTCTTTCAGTTGCTGGCTCTGGCCTTCCGCCAGGCCTTTAAGCTCGACAAGATCAACGCCAACCCTATGGCCGGCATCCGCTTCGGCGACTTCTCAAAGGCCAAGGTCACAGTCAAGCCATCGCGACTGCGGAGCGTTCATCTGGAGGGGTTGGTGGCACGCCTGCTCAGCACGCTAGCCCAAAACCCGCAACATGGCGTGCTGGCCCTGATGATGCTGTTCCACGGCACGCGTTTAGCCGAGACCCGTATGGCCCGTTGGAGCCATATCAGCCTGGCTGAGCAAGAGTGGTTCATTCCGGCCGAGCACACCAAAACCCGCGTAGAGCATCGCCTGCCACTAACCGATCAGGTGCGCACCTTGCTCATGGATTATCGCGAGATTCAGCGCAGCGGCGGTTATGACGGCCAGTTCCTGTTCCCGGGTAGGAAGGGCAAGCCACTGAGCGAGGTTCAGGCGTGGGTGGTGTTTGAAGCCATTAGCGAGGGCAACTGGACCAGTCACGACCTGCGCAAGCTGGCCCGCACCTGCTGGGCTGATCTGGGCGTTGACCACCTGGTGGGTGAGCTGCTGGTCAACCATGCCATGGGGCACAACGTGAAGGTGTACATCCAGTCCGACATGATGGCCCGCAAGCGCGAGGCGTTGGAGAAGTGGCATGCGCACCTTGATCAGAAAGGCTTCGCCCTGATTCGCGGCTTGACCCGCTTTAGATCCGTAGATTCAGGTAATTCCGGCGAGACCTTGCAGAGCGCGGGCTGCGGCGAAATTTCGAAATCAACCATAAGCGAGGATTCGAAATGAA
>NZ_JALLKV010000107.1:0-5232 GCF_023093815.1 Pseudomonas sp. PNPG3 | reverse complement strand
AGGGGCAGCACCGTACCGGAAAGGTCAGGTGTTGCACTCAGTTTTTGCCGCCGCCTCTTCTATTGGTGAGAAGTCGTGTCCAGCTGCCTTTAAGGCTTTTATCACATCATTAAATCTTTGGTAGAAGCCTCTGCTGTTGTCATTTTTTTCATATTTGAAAACCTCGAAGGTTTTCTTGAAAAATAGCTCTATGTCTGAGCATAGGGAGATGACGCAAAGCTGAAATAGTCGCTCGTAGACATCTCCTATTCCGAAAGACATTCGGTAGTCGTACATTGTGTTTATGTTTTTACCCCAGTTCAGCAGGGTTTTGGCTTCTTCGTTGAAAATAAAGGATTTGTCCTTGTCCTTGGCAGTTGTAGCATGCATGAATACTAAATTGTTTGTGCGCTCCAGAACTGTAACGAAGTGCCATCGTGTATGTGGATGTTTAAAGTCACTAGGCTGCATTCCAAGTCCTTGTGTTTGCGAATATTTTGGAAGGGGGACTTTAGCCGGCGGTCGCATGGATTCGCAAGATCAATCAAGTGATTTTACTGATCGATAACCGTGGCGAGCATCGCCTTGGCCAGCGCATCCTGCTGCTCTTCTGGCTCAATGAGTTCCAAGCTGACCTGACGCTTCGCTAATAGCATCTGCCACAGCTGCTGATCGATGCTGTTCTCGACAAGGGGAATCTTGACGATCACCGTCCTGAGCTGGCCATTCCGGTACGCCCGGTCTTCGGCCTGATCCTGCTGCCCTGGTGTCCAAGGCAAGCCCAGGAAGAACAC
The DNA here is from genome assembly GCF_023093815.1 of Pseudomonas sp. PNPG3. NCBI lineage: Bacteria > Pseudomonadati > Pseudomonadota > Gammaproteobacteria > Pseudomonadales > Pseudomonadaceae > Pseudomonas > Pseudomonas sp. PNPG3. The sequence goes on along the minus strand of NZ_JALLKV010000107.1, from coordinate 4,459 downwards.
ATAGTTGGCAGCCGTGAGGTTGTTTCCGGTGCCTGCGGCTTGAGTGGTGCAGATGAAGACCCTGCACTCGGAGTCGCTCTGGAACTTGTCGATCGCCTTCTGGCGTTTGGGGAGCGAGTCGCTGCCGATCAGGGTGACGTTTCCTATACCGGCTTCTTCGCACATTTCCTTGAGGCGCGCCACGGTGGGCTTGAACTCGCAGAACAGGATGACTTTGTCTTCGGCGTCCAGTTCGCCGAGCAGGTCCATGGCGACCCTGACCTTCACTTGCTCAAGGTAATGGCGAAGCGCGCCGAGTCTCGCGAAGATTGGTCTGTCCTCGAGGCGGATGGTGTCGTACTTGCGCCGTTCTTCCACACCCATTGCCACGGGCAGCAGCTGCCGGTGTTTACCTTTGAGCCCGGGCAGGACGTCTTTCCGCCGACGGAGCATCCAGTCCCCCAGTTCCACCCGTAGGTCCTGCCGGAACTCCGGGCTGCCGGCGAAGCGCTCGCAGAAATCGCTGAGGGACAATTGTCCGATAGGGTGCCCAGAAAGGCGCAGCAGGGTGTGCAGCTCTGTCTCGCGGTTGAGCACAGGAGTGCCAGTCAGCAGATAGCGATTGGGTACCTTGGCAGCGATATCGAAGCCATGGCGTGTTCGTTCGGCGGTCGGCTCCTTGAGATGGTGCGCTTCATCTACCACGAGGACGTGGTAGTGCTCAGCCAACAGCACGTAGTCACCGAGGCGCTCGTAGTTGATCAGCATCCATTGCGCCTGAGGATTATGCTTCTGCAGGGCGATCGTCGCCTCGGGGTAGACCGCCAAAACCTCCCGCTGCCAATTGATAAGCAATGAGGAAAGGGTCACGACCAGGATAGGGCGGCCGGCCGCACTGATGTGGGCAGCGATGACGGCCTGACGTGTCTTGCCGAGGCCCATATCGTCAGCCAGCAGCGCGCTGGTGCGCTGGAGCAGGTGTGCGATGCCTGCTGGCTGGTGATCGAGCAGGGAGTAGCCGACCAGCGCCTGGGCGATCATGGCATCAGAGAACCCGGTGCGCTCGATCGGCGACACGGCAGCGAGGTATATGTCGTTGGAGGTCTCCTCGCCACTCGCGGTTGCTGAGGGCTCTTGCGGGGCGCCGCCCAGGCTAATACGGGGAATATCTGCTGCAGGCGCGACAGAGCCGTCGCCCAAGAGCTCCTGCACGACGTCCAGGATCTCGAACTGCTCCTCGACCAGGCCAAGCTCCAGGATTAAGTTGCTGCGCAAAATCTCTGCAGTCGCATTGATGCGCCAGGAGCTTGATCGGCCCAGGAATACGCCGCGCATTCGCCGTGCTACGGCGACCACGCCGGGATGGTAGTCACCTGACAGAAGGACACCGCCATCTGCCAGCGGCGCGATGCGCAGCAGCATTCCCCAGGTGAAGGCGTTTCGGTGAGGAGCACTTAACGCTGACTCGATCTTCTGGCGGAATGCCTGCCATGACTCCGTCACCTTGTCACCAGCCAGTTCGATCAGCTGGTGGTACACCAGGTCCAGCTCGTCGATGAACTTAGCCTTGGGTACACGCCAGTAGCGGCAGAGCGGGTGGTCGCCGCGGCGGATGAAGAATCCGCTGCGGGCCAACATGACCTTGTTCGCGCCTTCGATGTAGGGCATGAGGATGCCCATGTCGTAGCCGTCAAACACGGCGGCTTCGAGCAGCACTGACTGGCTGTTTAGGAGACGCGGTCGTTTCAATTGGTGCCTGCGCTCTTGGACTTCATCGGCACAGTCTGGTCGAGGTGGTAGGCCGGCACCCATCGGGTTAAGAGCACTGAGCCGTGAAGCGATCCGCCCTGGCCACTGATTACATAGGCCGCTGGCTGAGTACCCTTGGGCACACGTCTGCGCTCCTGCTTCCAGTACCCGGCGGTCTTGATGTCGTCAGGTTGTAACGGCCAGCATGAATCGCCTGGGCGGGACTCATAATGGGGGATCTTCGGGTTTTCTGCCTGCTCGGCCTTCAGCCGATCAATGACTTTCTGGGAACGGGCCACAAGCACCTCCAAGGGGATGAGTAGTCAACACGTCATCATTCGAGGTGCGCCTGCCCGCACCCGTAAGTGCGAGCAGATTGTCAGTTGCGGGGGAGCGGCTACAGGAGAAATGGAATACCGCCGTTGAGGCATTTCGGCTACATGCCCCTGGGTTTGGACATATCAGGTTTGCCATTCACAGAGGGGTAGCTCACGCGGCAGTTGTTCACCTTGTAGCCGGTGCATCCCCAGAAGTCGTACCCCCCTTCACCCCGCTTTTGCCGGCGCGTCAATGGCATCCCGCATTTCCGGCAGGAGTGTCCGCTTTCGGTGCCTGACGTGGCGTCCGGCGATCGCGGTCTCATCGCTACTGTGGGCGACTGTCGGAGGCCTGCAAGCTCCGTCTGCAGATGCTGATAGAACTTGGCGACTACTGAGCCGTACTGTTCTTCCCCCCGGGCGATTCTGTCCAAGTCCTTCTCCAGCGTGCTGGTGAACGCCAGCTTGACGAAGCTGAAGCGGCCCTCCAACTGGTCGATGGTACTCACACCTAATGGACCAGGGACCAATTTGCGCTTCTCTTCCACCACAAGGCCTTTACCGGTGATGTTCTTAACGATCGATGAAAACGTGCTGGGGCGTCCGATCCCGAGCCGCTCTAGCTCTTTGATCAGGCTGGCTTTGGTAAACCGTGGCGGCGCCTTCGTCTTCTGGTTCAGCACCTCGCCCTGGAGGACACTGAGGATCTGTTTAGGCTCGAGCACCGGTACCGGGTTCTTGGGAATGTCGGTGGACTCTTCATCGGTGTCGTCGTGCTGCAGAAGTTTCATCCAGCCGAGATAGGCTACTGTGCTGCCAGTTGCGGCGAAACGTAACGGCCGCTGATCCGGCCCTCTGGCCAGCAATTTGGCCGTGCGCACATCGTAGATGGCGTCCGCGAGTTGGCTGGCCAGAGCCCTGATCCGTATGAGTTTGTACAGCGCTTGCTCATCAGCGGACTCGCCTGCTACTTCATCCTCCCACGCTGTTGGCGCAATCGCGGGGTGACCTTCCTGGGCGCTCTCTGCAGCCTTGAACGTCCGGCGCTCGTCAACCACGTCCAGGCCTTGTCTGCGAGCCACCGCCTGGATATCTGGCATGGCCTCATCGGCCAAGTTGGGGTTATCCGTCCGGTGATAGGTGATGACACCCTGCTCGTACAGGCGCTGCGCAACCTGCATGGTTTTATCCGGATCCCATTTCAACGCCACGCTGGCTGCCTGCTGCAAGGTAGACGAAATGAAGGGTGGAGGGGGCGGGCGTCGCTTTTTGCCGTCTTCACATGACTCGACAATTACCGCACGGGTCGCGGCAACCCTTGCCGCGAGCGTACCGTCCTGGATGTAGGGATTCTCTTTACTGGCGAAGTCGGGGATCGGCTGCCATACAGCCGTCCAGGCCATGCCAGTAGTGTCGTCCTTGAAGGTCAGCTCTACCCCGAAGTGGTGGACCACCTTGAAGTTCCTGATCTCGCGCTCGCGCAGCACCACCAGGTACAGGGCAGGCGATTGGACTCGGCCAGCGGAGGTTGGTTGGCCAAGGACTCGGCGAAGCTCCTGCGTGACCAGATAGCCCACCAGGCGGTCCAGCACCCGGCGGCACTCTTGTGAGGCAACGAGCTGCCCGTTGATCCTCCGAGCATTAGCCAAGCCTTCACGCACCCTGGCCTGGGTGATCTCGTTGAACGTGACCCGCTTGTATTCGCGGATGCCCAGTGTTTGCTGGATATGCCACGCGATGCTTTCCCCCTCCCGATCAGGGTCGGTGGCAATGTAGACCTCAGTGGCTTCCTTGAGTGCTTTGCGCATGGTGCTGACGTTGCGGGCGCTCTTGGGCAGGATCTCGTAGACCGGACGAAGGGTCTTCAAGACGCCGGTTGTTATCATCGTGGCATCCTGGCCCGACTGGGGGAGGTCACGGATGTGGCCACCAGAAGCCACTACCACCCAATGCTCGCCAGGGCGGATCTTCTTCATCATGGGCCCAAGCTTCTTCAGCTTGCCCGGTGCCTCGATGATCATGAGTTTCATACTTTTCCTCAGCTAACGGCAGCCAAGGATTTACTGTCATCAAAGTGAGTATGAGGCTCAATGCGAAAACATCATCAGAAAGGGAGGGTTTTTCAGAGGAAGGGGAATTGAAGGGAGCCCCTATAGCAAGATTGATAGGGGCGTGCGAGCTTTGAAGGGCTAGCCTCGTAGCATTCGAGGAACCACTACGTCATTCATCTGCGCCAGTAGGGAAAATCCCTTCGAAGATAGAGTGAACCTGAGATTCTTCTCGGATCCATGAAGATATCCTTCTTCATGAAGCCACAGGATGGCGCGGTCGACCTCATTAGCCAGTTTGTTCCACTCCACTGAATCGCCCCTGGTTTCGTAGACACCTCCAAGCCTCATAATGAGGCCCAAATA
>NZ_JALLKV010000106.1:0-3358 GCF_023093815.1 Pseudomonas sp. PNPG3 | reverse complement strand
TCGAATGTTGATTTCTGACTTTTGTCAGATCGTTCTTTAAAAATTCGGATATGTGATAGATATAGACTGATGGCCAGTTTCACTGCTGGTTAATCAGGCTAAGGTAAAATTTGTGAGTTCTGCTCGAAAGAGCAACATGCGAATTTTCGGCGAATGTCGTCTTCACAGTATAACCAGATTGCTTGGGGTTATATGGTCAAGTGAAGAAGCGCATACGGTGGATGCCTTGGCAGTCAGAGGCGATGAAAGACGTGGTAGCCTGCGATAAGCTTTGGGGAGTCGGCAAACAGACTGTGATCCAGAGATCTCTGAATGGGGGAACCCACTCAGCATAAGCTGAGTATCTTGTACTGAATACATAGGTGCAAGAGGCGAACCAGGGGAACTGAAACATCTAAGTACCCTGAGGAAAAGAAATCAACCGAGATTCCCTTAGTAGTGGCGAGCGAACGGGGACCAGCCCTTAAGTTGATTTGAGATTAGTGGAACGCTCTGGAAAGTGCGGCCATAGTGGGTGATAGCCCCGTACACGAAAATCTCTTGTCAATGAAATCGAGTAGGACGGAGCACGAGAAACTTTGTCTGAATATGGGGGGACCATCCTCCAAGGCTAAATACTACTGACTGACCGATAGTGAACCAGTACCGTGAGGGAAAGGCGAAAAGAACCCCGGAGAGGGGAGTGAAATAGAACCTGAAACCGTATGCGTACAAGCAGTGGGAGCCTACTTTGTTAGGTGACTGCGTACCTTTTGTATAATGGGTCAGCGACTTATATTCAGTGGCGAGCTTAACCGAATAGGGGAGGCGTAGCGAAAGCGAGTCTTAATAGGGCGTTTAGTCGCTGGGTATAGACCCGAAACCGGGCGATCTATCCATGGGCAGGTTGAAGGTTAGGTAACACTGACTGGAGGACCGAACCGACTACCGTTGAAAAGTTAGCGGATGACCTGTGGATCGGAGTGAAAGGCTAATCAAGCTCGGAGATAGCTGGTTCTCCTCGAAAGCTATTTAGGTAGCGCCTCATGTATCACTCCAGGGGGTAGAGCACTGTTTCGGCTAGGGGGTCATCCCGACTTACCAAACCGATGCAAACTCCGAATACCTGGAAGTGCCGAGCATGGGAGACACACGGCGGGTGCTAACGTCCGTCGTGAAAAGGGAAACAACCCAGACCGTCAGCTAAGGTCCCAAAGTCATGGTTAAGTGGGAAACGATGTGGGAAGGCTTAGACAGCTAGGAGGTTGGCTTAGAAGCAGCCACCCTTTAAAGAAAGCGTAATAGCTCACTAGTCGAGTCGGCCTGCGCGGAAGATGTAACGGGGCTCAAACCATGCACCGAAGCTACGGGTGTCATCTTTGATGACGCGGTAGAGGAGCGTTCTGTAAGCCTGTGAAGGTGAGTTGAGAAGCTTGCTGGAGGTATCAGAAGTGCGAATGCTGACATGAGTAACGACAATGCGAGTGAAAAACTCGCACGCCGAAAGACCAAGGTTTCCTGCGCAACGTTAATCGACGCAGGGTTAGTCGGTCCCTAAGGCGAGGCTGAAAAGCGTAGTCGATGGAAAACAGGTTAATATTCCTGTACTTCCAGTTATTGCGATGGAGGGACGGAGAAGGTTAGGCCAGCCTGGCGTTGGTTGTCCAGGTTTAAGGTGGTAGGCTGAAATCTTAGGCAAATCCGGGATTTCAAGGCCGAGAGCTGATGACGAGTTGCCTTCAGGCGACGAAGTGGTTGATACCATGCTTCCAAGAAAAGCTCCTAAGCTTCAGATAACTGGGAACCGTACCCCAAACCGACACAGGTGGTTAGGTAGAGAATACCAAGGCGCTTGAGAGAACTCGGGTGAAGGAACTAGGCAAAATGGCACCGTAACTTCGGGAGAAGGTGCGCCGGCGAGGGTGAAGGACTTGCTCCGTAAGCCCATGCCGGTCGAAGATACCAGGCCGCTGCGACTGTTTATTAAAAACACAGCACTCTGCAAACACGAAAGTGGACGTATAGGGTGTGACGCCTGCCCGGTGCCGGAAGGTTAATTGATGGGGTTAGCGCAAGCGAAGCTCTTGATCGAAGCCCCGGTAAACGGCGGCCGTAACTATAACGGTCCTAAGGTAGCGAAATTCCTTGTCGGGTAAGTTCCGACCTGCACGAATGGCGTAACGATGGCGGCGCTGTCTCCACCCGAGACTCAGTGAAATTGAAATCGCTGTGAAGATGCAGTGTATCCGCGGCTAGACGGAAAGACCCCGTGAACCTTTACTATAGCTTTGCACTGGACTTTGAATTTGCTTGTGTAGGATAGGTGGGAGGCTTTGAAGTGGGGACGCCAGTTCTCATGGAGCCATCCTTGAAATACCACCCTGGCAACTTTGAGGTTCTAACTCAGGTCCGTTATCCGGATCGAGGACAGTGTATGGTGGGTAGTTTGACTGGGGCGGTCTCCTCCCAAAGAGTAACGGAGGAGTACGAAGGTGCGCTCAGACCGGTCGGAAATCGGTCGTAGAGTATAAAGGCAAAAGCGCGCTTGACTGCGAGACAAACACGTCGAGCAGGTACGAAAGTAGGTCTTAGTGATCCGGTGGTTCTGTATGGAAGGGCCATCGCTCAACGGATAAAAGGTACTCCGGGGATAACAGGCTGATACCGCCCAAGAGTTCATATCGACGGCGGTGTTTGGCACCTCGATGTCGGCTCATCACATCCTGGGGCTGAAGCCGGTCCCAAGGGTATGGCTGTTCGCCATTTAAAGTGGTACGCGAGCTGGGTTTAGAACGTCGTGAGACAGTTCGGTCCCTATCTGCCGTGGACGTTTGAGATTTGAGAGGGGCTGCTCCTAGTACGAGAGGACCGGAGTGGACGAACCTCTGGTGTTCCGGTTGTCACGCCAGTGGCATTGCCGGGTAGCTATGTTCGGAAGAGATAACCGCTGAAAGCATCTAAGCGGGAAACTTGCCTCAAGATGAGATCTCACTGGGATCTTGAATCCCCTAAAGGGCCGTCGAAGACTACGACGTTGATAGGTTGGGTGTGTAAGCGCTGTGAGGCGTTGAGCTAACCAATACTAATTGCCCGTGAGGCTTGACCATATAACACCCAAGCAATTTGCTAGCGCAGATTGCGGTGGTGAAGACGAAACGACCGAAAGTTCGCAACATCACAAATATCGCATATCCGGATTCGCTGGGCTGTCCATCTGGACATTCTGGCAACAGAATTTCTTGACGACCATAGAGCATTGGAACCACCTGATCCCATCCCGAACTCAGTAGTGAAACGATGCATCGCCGATGGTAGTGTGGGGTTTCCCCATGTGAGAGTAGGTCATCGTCAAGATTCATTTCGCAAAACCCCTATCTGC
>NZ_JALLKV010000105.1:0-6247 GCF_023093815.1 Pseudomonas sp. PNPG3 | reverse complement strand
CTCATGGCCTCATCTTCTCAAGAGTTGAGGCCTCCACGAAACCCGGGGCGATTCAAACTGATCCCATAGAATCCCCACTATGCCGCCTAACTGCTTCAGGTAAGTACGACCCCTGATGAAATCTCGTAAATCGACATCCCAGCTCTTTCCCTTCTCGACCCAATCAAGTCGGTGTTGGAGCATGGTGTCCAGTGCATCCTGGTCTTTTGGGTCGAGCTGATCGAAGCGCTGGGTCACTTTGCCCGCCGGGTCGTGCCAAGCTGGGTCTATGTCGTTGAAAATTACCCTTTCCCAGCTGCGGAAACCGTCGATTTTCTTCGTCTTGTTGAGCAAACGCTGCTGGGCGTTGTAGATGTCTTTGACCAGGAGCTTCAGACGCCCGCTGGAGGTCTTTTGAAAGTCCATCACCCGTGCGCCGGGTTTCGCTTTCGCTTGCTCCTTTCGGCGAAGGTGCCGGGACATGCCAAGCATCTTGTCCAGCACGGACGGATCGGGCTTACCTTCAGAATTAAGCATGGTTTGATCTGGGAACCCGATGCCCTGGGCAGAAAACTGATCAACGAGAGTCAATTCAACTTCAGCAGTACAAATCAGATTTGGCATTTGATGTCCATATCAGATAAGGGGTGATGGCTTGCCTGCCGGGGCCATCAGAGATCATCTCTTGGCGCTGAACAGTGCAAGCAACTCGAATAGGTCGATTACGGAGTAGATACCGAGCGTAATGGCTGAACGCTACTACAAGGTAAGACTGCCCGCTAGCCACGTCTGTCATGACGCTGTTGAGCAGCGTGGTAGAACGGTCGATGATTTGTAAAATTACGTGTCCGGAGCGGCAATTTTTGCACGCGGACGAACGCTACAGCATCGGTATGACGCCGGCCTTTCCGTGCACCTGCGCCAATGAGAGTGGCATAAGGCATATTGCTTCTCCGAGATCCGGATTGCTATCAATGTTGAACTTGAGGTCTGCCTTCGTCTCGTTGTGTAAAAAAGCTGACAGACCCTTGATGACCCGGGCAACCCGCAGCAACTCCGTCATGGATACTGCAACGGGCCGCGATCCTGAAAAAAAGCCTTGGTCTTGAGAAGAAGGTCTACCGCGTCCAGTAAGTGAGAATAGCTTTCCGCCTCAGTACTTAGCTTTACAACTACTGACGTCTGGCGGTCAGAAAAGTCCAGATCGACCATGAGCCTCTCAGGCGTATGCATCAGGCAGAGGATTTGCAGAAAGTGAGCGAGCTCCTCTATTAGCAGGGGCTGCTCTGGATCTAGCTTTGACCTGAACCCTGCGTTGGAGCCGTCCCCACGCATAAACCAGTCGAAATTGCCACAGTCGAATCGAATCTTCTTGAGAGACTCTGGCAGTACGTCATTCAGCGGGCTGGAATAGGCTTCTGCGTGTACTTCAGCGCTGGCACCTGTCACCGTATTTCTGAACCGGATCGTTCCCTTCGCGGCGGGGAAGGCTTGGGTAATCTCCAGGATGCCATCTGAGGACGCCTTGCTACTGTTCGGGTCTTCTAATCCAAAGCGTTTAGTGAGCATCTCAAGATTGCGCACGTGCACCTGCCCACCCATGCCCAGTGTTGCATCGACCAAGGCTTTGAGATTTTCCATGCCTTCCAGTTGGAAACGAACTATAAAGGCGCCGTCATCGAAACCTGCCAACTTGAGAAAGGCCAACTTTTTCTCGGTGTAGGCGGAGGCTGACGAGCCAATGGCACGAATGATCTCGGCCTTGAAGGTCTTCGCGTCGTTCAGTTGGATCTCGCTACCTTGCTGAAAGTCGATCACGATCTTACGAAGGTGCAGCTTGTCCGTCTCGCGGGCAATTACCATTTCGTTAACCCGAGCGAGCGTCTGGCTGATCAACTCATCGTCGACATGGAGCAGAAATGCTCTCTTGGGTGGCGTGCCTTCTGAGAAGTCCAACAAGACTAGAAAGGCGGGAAGGGCGCTAGTAGCCAGCTTGAGCGCGTTCGACACCTTGACAGGTACCTTCAGCGACTTGGTGCGTGTGGATTTGACTTGGATCTTCGCGTAGATATGAGACTAATGAAGCCTACGCTGGTCGAGCTTGCGCATATCCTGGCCGACTTCGACAAGAACATCCCACCCGTGTTTGTCGACGCTGCACTTGTTCGCGACAACATCGTCAGCCAGGCAGAACCCCATGAAGAAATGCTCGCCTGCCGACCCAATATCGCCCATAAGCCCCCCTGCCTTGCATAGACCAGTAAGTATCGGCGCCATCATTGCTGAAAAGCTACCGAAGCGCCCAGAAGTACTCTTATCGCCACAGCCTCGTAAGCAGGCACGTCAGCGGCCAGATGACGGGATCGAGTCTATCAATAAGTCGACGTGAGTCCGGTGTGCAAGTCTTGGTATTCTTCTGCCCCCTGGGAGGCGCATGGATACTGTGACTTGATGGCCAGAAGAGAGGAGCGAGCGTGGATGTTGCCGATAGATTTTCCAATCGAAGACCTGGGAGAGGCCGTTGGCATTCTCCAAAAGGCCGATTTTCTGCTGCCTGGCTCCAATCCACCTGAGGCCGGAATCTACCATCCTGCGGTCTATTTCGAAGGCCGAGACAAAGGGGTGAGAACGATCATTCTGCCCGACCGGAACGTGGCTTCCCGAATAGCCCAGCTGGCCCGGGGTAAGAAGACGCTGATCGATGTTCAGTTGCAACGCTGTGCTGCGCTGGTGGCCTTTGCGCACCTGATGGGCATCGACTTTGAGCCTGGCATCGCTTTTCACGAACTGGCCCACCGGTCTGGAAACGCTGAGGCAGAAGAAGAGCTGGGTTGGTTCAGAGCTGCCGATAACGCACCTCCTCAGGACATGCTCAATGTCGCCTTGCGCCGAGTGGACGGTGTCTCGCGCACCTATTCACCTTTGCCAGTCCAACTGCAGGACATGGCGTATACGCTGCTCAGGTGGAACCGCAATTACATTACCGCTTTGAAAATTCTGGAGCTGGACAGTTCGACCGGGTCACAGCTCGACAAGGTGCTACGTCTGCTGGACTGGATGGGGGAGCGACTTGTCTTCGCGGGGCCTGCTGTAATGCTGGCATGTATCTATTTGGGTACCTGCACACCGTCTCGTAAGAACGTGTTCAAGGACAGAAACGCCAACGACAGGCAAGCTGCAATCGCCGGCGTAAAGAACGCTGCCTGGGACATTACCCACCTGAGTGATTTTGTCGCCAAAGTAAACCAGGTGGCCAACAGAAACGACCAGCATTACCTGTTCGCCAGTTTTGATAACCACCTGATGCTGACCACGCGCCTCTTGCTTCAGATTGGCAAGGTTGGAAGCAACGCCTCTGTGATCGCGTCAGGCCTTAGACGGTGGTGGGCGCCACAAGACGCTGAGAAAATTGCGCATGTGATTATGGAGCATCTGCAACGCATCGGCAGTGACTCGCATGTGCCGCGATCCTCTGACGACCCCGATTACATTACCAACTTGATCGCTCTGGGAGAGCAGCGGCTGATAGAGTCGCGCTAGCTTGCTTCCGCGGTTGCAACCCAACACCCTCAAGGAATTCCAGATGGACGCATTTACTTCCACCATGCTGACCAGCGCGGCCTACGACATCGTAAAGCATGGCTTCCAGATCACGTCTGAGGCCATCAGGCAGCGGTTGGGCCAATGGATCACTCAGGATGTCATTGCATCCGAAGTTGCCGAGCAACTCTGCAAATTGGGCATTACTGACGAGCTCAGCCCGATCGGCATCGAGCGCCGCATCGAGGCGACCCCTGAGTTGCTGCAACTCATCCAGCGCATCAATGCCAATCCTGCAGTCGTTGCCCCCTCCAGCATCACTACGGTTAACCAGCACCATAGCGGGAGCGGTGACAATGTGGCCGGCAACAAAATCACCTGTGAGCGATAGGGCGTAACGTAATGCTGCAGAGTGGATCCGCGGGCACGATCAATCAGACACACAGTGGTTTGGGCGATAACGTCCAGAACAAAATTCTGATTCAGATCCAGGCGCTAGCTCCCGCTAGCCTCTCTAAGGCTATCGGCTTGGTGCTTGGAAGCATCCGCGCGAAGAGGATTGTTGAAGCCAAACTGCAGCTTGATGTCCTGCGTGCCACTGTCCCTGGCAACAGCGAGGCTGCTGATCTTTTGGATGTCATCGCCATTTATGGCGAGTTGGTCGAGCCTGAGCACACCCAGGATGCGTTCAACACGGTTGCACGCATTGCCGTATCCACCAAAGATGAGATCGTAAGAGACCTCTGCATCGCGGCCCTCCTGAAGTTTTCGCTAAACACGGTGCATGAGGAAGCTGCCAAGACCGAGTATTTCAATGTGCCCGAACCGGGCATTTACTCGCAAGAAGCCTTCTACCGACATTTCGCACCGAGGGAAACTCTGGATGCCCTCAGCAGAAAACTGTTGCTAAACGAGGGAGAACTGACGGGCCTTGTGGAGGGCATGATTCGTCTTGGCGCCATTGATGCCGCAGCGCCGGCAGCTGATCGCCTGCATCAAATTTTCCCCACATACACCTCGCGGTACCTGCTGCTTCAAGTCAAGGCATCCCAACTCGAACCTGCAGTCCTGAAGTCTCAGCATTGGTTGTGCTCGCCTGAGGTCAAGCAGGGGGTCAATGAACTGTGTGAAGAACTCACCCAGCTGATTGAGCTCTCGGAGGGCGGGGATGCCCGGCTTTACGAAATGGTCGCGGCCCTCCTGGATTACCTCCACGTGGTATGGCCCACGCACCTGGTGAACACCTGCGTCAAATACTCAGACCAGATGGCCGCAACCAAGCCAGAGCTTGCCAAACAGTTGCGAGCAGTGGCGGGAGATGACTCGGCCCGAACGGAGCAGATGCAGTCGCTCAAGCAAGCCCAAAGCGGCAGTGAGGCACGTAGGGCCTGGTGCCAAGCTCGGCTCGATGGTGAAGCAGATCTGCAGGATGCCGTGCACTTCACGCGATTGGCTACGCCAGGTGAGCTACGGCGCTGGCTCGAACTGGAGAAAACCTTCGAAGGCGTAAGTGACATCGAGTCGGCTGTTGTCTTGATGCTGGCCAGGGCAAAGCTGGTTGCGCTTTCGGACAATGCCCTCGAACGATACGAGCTTGCTCAGGCGGTCGATGAGTTTGTTGCTTCATTTGAATCTCAGTTCATTAAGCTCGCCGCGCACATTGTCGTGGACTTGGTTCAAGCGATATTCGATGCCGAACTGCCACACAAAGGGCTGGCAATCACGTCGCCAATGTTGCCGGAGGGTGAGCTTTGGCCGTCGCCCTTCATTTTGCTGCACCTGAGATGCCTTCTGGAAACCGAGCAGTTCCAGTCATTCGACGAGCTGATTGCGCGCATACCAGACCAAGAGCACGTTTCACTGCTGCAATACCGCTCCATGAAAGAAGAAGCATTGGGGGATCATGAGCGCGCTTTGGCATTGAGCGATCAAGTCGTTCACCTAGCGCCCGGTCAACTGGTCAGTTGGCTCAGAGGATGTCAGCTTCGTGAACGCTTCAGAAATGCAGAAGAGCAGCGCCGCTTCCATGATGCCATCCCTGACCATCTGTTAGAGACGTTCTCTCACAACACCATGTTGGCCATGCGCTATTTGACATCGACCGGGAACTTCGGGCGAGCTGAGCCCCGCCTTGTCAGATGGTTTGTGGAGGATCCCGCTGAGCGGGCCGTCGCTCTCGTGAATTTTCACCTTGGATTTGGTCTTCGGCGTCAGGCCACCTTCGTGGACTCACAGTGTTTGCCTGGGTACCTGAAGGGCGTGTCGTATGAACACGAGGGGGTAGCGCAGGTGCGCCTGATCGTGGAGGAGGGCGTGGCTACTGGGCAGTATGTCCTGGTCAAAGGCTCACCATTAGCAGATCTGTTGGAGTCCCTTGAGGTAGGGCAGAGTGCGAAGTTGGGGCTGGCTGACTACAGGCTGATAGAGCGACTGCCGCCCTATGTCGCCTGTTTTAGGCTAGCGCTTCAGCTTCGTCACTTGCAGAGCGACGGTGAAGATGCCTTCTCCATGTTCACTCTGCCCGCTGACCCAGCGCAGTTAGGGTCGTTCCTTGAGCAGAAACTGGGTTTTGGGCAGCATCAAGAAAGAGCTCAAGCCACTGAGAAGATGCCGCTCTATCTCCAAGGCCATGCGATGCAGCCGAGCGATCCCATCAAAGCTGCACTGGTTGCCTTGAATCGCCCCTGGTTTCCTAGACACCTCCAAGCCTCATAATGAGGCCCAAATA
>NZ_JALLKV010000104.1:0-6606 GCF_023093815.1 Pseudomonas sp. PNPG3 | reverse complement strand
TCTCTCCTACTGGTTACATTCACAGGTGTTTTGGCCATCTACTGGCATAGCGCCATCAAGCAGATAATTCGAGGCGCACCAGCCGGCGCAGTCTTGCGGCTGGAATGGGTTAGCCGGCGGGCTTGCTGGGGGATGCATTGGCCAGCAGCCAGGCGACATCGAACGGCCTTCCATTTTCCGCAGCAGCTTTTGCTAGGGCCTTTGCGTAGCTCGTTTCGCCCGTGTACTCGGTGCGGGGCAAGCGAGCTTTGGCGATCCACTTGTCTACGGATTGCCGGCTGACGCTACAGGCGGCAGCTGCTGCAATAGGTCCGCCGGCGCTTTCGATTGCGGTGTGAACGGCGTTCATTGCCGACTCCTTTATCAACTTGCGGTTGATATTACAGATCAACTGACTGTTGATGCAAGCATATGAGACGATCAACCAATGGTTGAAATAGAGAAAATCCGCGCTGAGTTCGCGGCCCGACTGCGGAAAGCCTGTGACCGTGCCGACGTTCGGCTGCGGGGGCGAGCAGTCGACATAAAAAAAGAGTTGCAAAGGAGAGGTAAAACGGCCTCCACGACAGCCATTGGTAAATGGCTGAATGGCGACTCACTTCCTGAGGCTGACAAGCTCTTGCCGCTGGCTGACTGGTTAAAAGTCCGGCCGGAATGGCTCGAGTACGGCAGAGGCGAAATGGCCAGCATGGGCGAACCAGCGGGAAATTCCTCAAGCCTAAGTGGCAATGTCGAGCCCGGTCCTCCCATTACCACCGCACCTCGAAGGATCGAGATTATGGGTACGGCCCAGCTTGGGAACGATGGCTACTGGCTTGGCTTGGATAACTCGGATGGCTGGGTTGAAACCTGGACCCGGGACGAAGATGCCTACGCGCTGCGGCTCAAAGGCGACTCAATGGCCCCAGCAATTCGCAGCGGTTGGGTGGCCGTGTGCGAGCCCAACCATCGTCTTGTTCCAGGCGAATACGTGATGGTGACCACCACTGATGGACAGAGCATGGTCAAAGAGCTTCTTTTCGAAAGCGAGGATGGCGTGAGCGTGATGTCGGTGAACTCAGCTTATGAACGCCGGACGATTGCCTGGACCGACATCGAGAAGATCCACTATGTCGGTGCCATTCTGGGTCCTAGCAAGGTTATGTGCCGCCTCTGAGGAATCGCCATGTCCCTCACTAAGCCCAACCAGCAGCTGCGCCGAGATCTCAAAGACGCAGCATTCGCCCTAGAAAGCGCCGCACTGGAGATTTTCCACAAGGCCCAGGGTTACGAGGAGGCTGACTTCTTGGCAGCGATGAAGCGCGTCGAAAAGCTGCATGAGCTGGCGGATCGACTCACGGGGCATGGGAAAGAAGTGAAAGCAGGTCGAGTGACAAGGACAAAGGAATGACCCTGAGCAAGCCCAATCAAGAGCTCCGTCGCGACCTTCAAGGCCTGGCATCGGACCTCAAATGGTCTGCTGTCGAACTGATGCGGATAGCCGAGCGCCTGAGCCAGGCCGGAAACGAGCATGACGCCCAGGCAGTGATTAGGATCTGCCAGGTGATGCAGGCTGGGGAGGGTCGGTTGGTGGGATATGGGGAAGAGGTGAGGGCGGGGACGATTTTGCGTGATGCCTAACGAGGCCAACATCCAGGCGCAGGTGCTGCTGGGGTGGATCTCGAAACTTTTATAGTCTCACTGATTATGCATGGTGATTTTAGTGGAAAAGGAATTCTCCTTATACGATTTCTCAGGCTCTAATGCTATCACCCACGAAGGCATAGCCAAGCATTTCAAGAATGTCAAATCCTGGCAGGCTATAGCTGAATTAATTTGGAATGGTTTTGATGCTGGAGCTTCTGAAGTTCAGGTATCCATTACCGAGACAACTGCCGGCGGCACCGAATATTTGACAGTACTCGATAATGGTTCAGGAATTGAATTTAGAGAATCCTCTAATAACTTTAAGAGATTTAATGACTCTCTGAAAACTTCTTCTTATGACACCCATGGCTCACAAGGTCGAGGGCGCCTAGCCTTTAGTAAAATTTGCAACCACGCAGAGTGGTACACTAGGCATCATGGAGAAGATGCATTAATAACCATTACCAGCTCAAATTTGAGCAAGGTTTCGGGAAAGCAAATAAACTCAGAGGATATACACCCGCTACTAGCCCATTGCACCAGCGGCACATGCGTTGAATTAAAAAATTTCACAACCAATCTACCCCCCACCGATTCTTTGGTCAGTGATTTTAGCAAAGAATTTGGCGGCCACCTTATTTTAAGGCCGCACAAGTCACTACTTCTTAATGATATAAAAATCCTGCCCCAGGAGCATCTTGAATTCAAGACATCTATCGACCTTGAAGTCGCCAGCTTTGATGTACGACTGATTCGATGGAAAGAAAAACCCGGAAATGACAAGTCATATACGTACTTCGTAACCAATGACGGCAAAGTACTGCACAGAATGCATAGCTCAGGAAATAAAAAGCCCGAATACTATATCAGCATTTATGTCAACTCACCTTATTTTGAACGTTATACTCCGAATTCCGATTCCCTGTCGGAGCCAATTAACTCGTTCCTACAGAGCAAGCTTGGCCGCAGCCTAGATAGAAAAATAAAATCATTCATAGCTGAAAACTATGCCTCGTTTTTGATAAGCCAAGCAGAGGATCAGGTGGCTAGATACGAGTCCGAGGGTGACTTCCCTGTTCATCCCGAGCTTGGGAGCGCAGAGAGAACTTGGCGTCTAAGCTATGTCAAAGAAATTATCAAAAGCGTGATAATCAAAGAGCCGACGCTATTTGTCGGAAGTAATAAAAAGCAACGTCGAGTAATAATTCGGTTATTGGACAGGCTCGCTGTATCAAACGAAAATAGTGGCATATTTGACATCATCGAGAGTATTCTCGATTTGGATGCTGCCACTATGAAGACTTTTGCCAACCAGATTAACAAAACCAAGCTCGAGAATATCGTCAATACCATCGAGGTTCTCCAGAAGCGCGAGACTGCAATCCAGCAGATCAAGGAAATCATGGACGTGCATTACAAAGACGTTCTTGAAACCCCTCACCTTCAAGGCATTATAGAAAATAATACTTGGCTCTTTGGTGCCTCCTATGAAATATTAGGGGCGGAAGAGGACAGTTTCACGAAGGCTGCTGAAAGCCTTAGAAAAGAGATAAAAAACATTGAAGATGTTGATGTTGGGGATTTGGCAAGCGGCGTAACAGTCGAGGGTGCTAAAAAGCAAGTTGATTTGCTCCTAGTCAGACGCCAGCCTCAATACGACCCAAATGGGGATAAATATTATCGGTGTGTAATTGTCGAAATTAAAAGGCCGGGTGTAGCCCTCAACGACAAGCACCTTCAGCAACTAGATCAATATGCATCTATCATAAGTAAATATCCAGCATTCCAGAGCGACCTCACTAGGTTTGAGCTGATATTAATTGGACGAACTATATCTGCTGAGGCGTTTAATATTGGGCAGCGCCTGGAGTCGAATAAATCCCACGGCGAACCTGGAATAATTACGAAGACGGCAAAAGTCAAAGCCTATATTAAGCATTGGCCACGAATTTTTGATGAATTCAACCTCACAAACGATTTTCTATTGGAAAACCTTAAAACTCAGCGAGCGGACCTTTCAAAAATGACGAAGGAAGATCTACTCGCAGATTTAACGGCCCAAGCGTGACGACTCCCAAAGCCCGCCTCGGCAGGCTTTTTCATGCCTTCACGCTTTTTTCACGCCCTGCCCTGCACAGTGAAGGCTCATCCGATTTCCCTACGTTAGCCCGCATTGCAGTGCGGGCTTTTCTTTGCCTGCTAGGCTCTCCTCATCAGCACGAGGAAACGCCATGACCGACCTTCCAGATGATCCGACCCCAGCCCTGCTCAGCCGACTAAACCAAAACATCAATGCTCTCGGTGCTGCAATCGAGGAGATTGGAATCTGGATCGACCAGCGGGGGTCGACTGATACGTCCGAGCGGATAAGCGAGCATCTTGAAGTGCTTTCGGATAACAGCGACGCCATAGCCGAGCTGCTGGTGGACCTAATCGCTAGGTGGAAACCCGAAGGCCAGAGCGACGAAACAGATTGAGCTGACCAGGCTAAAGATCCCTCTCTGCCCACTTCGGTGGGCTTTTTTATGCGCGCCCGCCAAAAAGAGCACAAATGTGCTCCATCCAGTATTGCCATTTACCGATAGATAAAATACTGTTTATTCATACAGTAAACGGAGCGCTCCACAATGGCCAAGCAGCAGTCGAAATCGAAAGCCCCTACCCCGCCGACGCCCTACGAAATGATGGGTGCGCGCATCCAGAAGATCATCAACTCACCGACAGCGCAGAAGGCCCGATCGGTAGTGATCGCAAAGGAAGAGCACGAAGCGCCTGCTGACTGGGAGCGCTTCTTGGATGAGGTGGCCGAGAACGACAACGTGACCCTAGCCCAGCGCGACGATGGCTCGGTGCGTTTGGCCTGGACCGTTCCCGCTGAAGACTGATTTTCAAGTTCCCTCCTTTGCCCGCCTTGTGCGGGCTTTTTTGTGGGCCACGGAAAAATATCAACTCAAGGTTGTTGACTTTAATCAACCAGTGGTTGATATTTGACTTCGTCGACGGCCACATAGCCTTCGAATGCCCCTCCGGGCAACCGCTCTTTACACAACCAGACGTGACCCTACGACGTACCGGCCAATCCGGTGGTGAGAAAGCTAAACCGTCGTCCATGCAGCCTCTGGATAGCTGCCGTGCTCCCTCATGCGAGCACGCGAAGCCACGCATACAAACTGGAAAAGCATCGAACACGAAATGTGCGACGCCGGTGAGAGATGACTCGCAACTTGTGTGGCGGAGAACAAATAACCATAGGAGGAACCTGCCAATGAAGCATTAAGCCCAGCCGACAAAACGGGTCGGCAATCCGCGCATACGTGCCCTACTCAGTCGGCCAAAGGGCTGCACTCAAGCGCGGAGCAACACGATGCCCCATGACCTGAGCCGTATTCAGATTGAAGGCTCAGCGAGGGAAGCCCAAGACCAAACCATAGAGTGCGGAGCTGCCATCTGAGGCGGTGACGCCATCCGACAGTAAGTGCGGAACGCCCCGCAACACGCCAGTAGCTGAGCGGGGCCAGCAACACCGATTTCCTCGATGCCCTTCCCGTGAGGGGCATCAGGGAAATCAACCGGAGGGATTCACGATGTTCAACATGGCAACCATGGCGGCCGATGAATGCCGCGAAGGCGCTCAAGACCGCGCCTGGAACCGCTGGATCGCACAGGCCCGCCAGATCCTCAGCCGCTACATAGTTGATGACCAGGATGATGCCGAAGAATGGCTCCACGACCTGTACTGCGACGGCTGCGAACCTGATGAAGCGGTCACCGAAGTTCAATGCCAGCTAGGCCTCATTGAGGCCTGAAGATTTCACTCGCAGCCATTCCCACAAGTGGCTGTTGGGAAATCAACCGCCCTGGAGGGCAGCATGTACTGCACCGATGACGAGATGAAAATTCAGAAATTTGGGCGAGTGACCATCACCAAAGACGGCATCAGCATTGAGGGTTTCGATGTGAAAGGCGCGATGTGCCGAGACGTAGCCGTGATGGCTGCCGCCTGGGCGATCGGCGAACTGCAGCGCGAGATGCTGAAGACCATCGCGAAGCCCGGTGGCGGGAATATCGGCGTCGACTGAGCGGTGTCAGATTTCACTGGCTGGCCTTGGCGACAGGGCCAGACGGGAAATCAACCCCACGGAGCAACACCCCATGCTTGGAAAACTGTTCGGCAAGAAAGGTCGTGAAGCCCGCGCTGCGATGCAGGTGGTTCAAAACCGCGACCTGATGCAGGCGATCGTCTACGGCGCCTTCTACGTCGCCGCTGCCGACGGCGAGATCGGCGAAGACGAGATCAAGAAGACCGAGAAGTTGATCGCCAACACGCCTCAGCTCAAGGGCTTCGGACCGGAGCTGTCCAACACCATGGACCGCGCCGAGAAGGACTTCCACGACGGCGGCCATCGCATCCTGCGCATGAACGCCGAGAAGGAGCTGAAGGACCTGGCCCACTCGCCGGAAGAAGCGGCCATCGTCATCAACGTCATGCTGACCATCGCCGAGGCCTCGGGCGACATCGACGACAAGGAAATGGCCGTCCTTGAGAAGTCGGCGAAGCTGATGGGCCTCAGCTTGAAGGACTACCTGTGATCCGATTCGGATCGTTCGCAATCATGGCCGCCGCCGTCGTGTGGCTGGTCATGCGCGGCATCGACTACGGGACCTGCGCCTGGTACGGCCATCAGACCGAGCGCGACACCCGCTACGCCGCATTCGTCGGCTGCATGGTGAAGACCAGCAGCGGATGGGTGCCTCGCAACGAACTGCGCACCCAGCAGTAGCACCGCGTCAGCCTGACGATAACTGCCCGATCTACCTGGTTCCCCATCACCAGGCTGCATCGGTCGTGGCGTTCGCCCTCCCCTGGTCCGGGAGGTGCACGGCAGCGAGCGTCACGACCAATGCAGCCCACCGAGGACACTTCATGGAAACGATCACTTGCGGCTCATGGATTGGCCAGCTCGGCAAGGCGCTGGCTCC
>NZ_JALLKV010000103.1:0-6641 GCF_023093815.1 Pseudomonas sp. PNPG3 | reverse complement strand
TGAGAAACGCTATTTCCTGAGCTTGGAGAGTGTCTAGGAAACCAGGGGCGATTCAGTAACACCGGCTTGAAAACAGGATTCTGGCTTGAAGAGTTCGCCGCGCCCTACTACGTGTTCAAGGATGCAGGAGCCGAAGTTGTTTTGGCATCGCCGGCAGGCGGTCAGCCACCGCTTGATCCGAAAAGCGAGCTGCCAGATTTCCAGACTGAAATGACCCACCGTTTTAACGGCGACTTAGAGGCGCATACAGCTTTGGCAAATACGGTCAGACTCGACTCGGTGAGTGAGGAAGGGTTTGATGCCGTGTTCTACCCAGGCGGACATGGCCCTTTGTGGGATCTCGCAGAGTCGGAGACCTCCATCAGCCTGATTGAGTCCTTTGAACGTGCGGGCAAGATACTTGGCTTTGTTTGCCACGCACCAGGTGTGCTGCGTCACGTCAGCACTGCTGGCGGTAGCCCACTAATCAAAGGACGCCGCGTTACTGGCTTTACCAATGGTGAGGAGGCCGCAGTCGAACTGACGGAGGTTGTGCCATTCTTGATCGAGGACGAGTTCCAGAAGCTTGGCGGTCTCTATGAAAAAGGTGGTGATTGGGCACCATTCGTAATCGAGGACGGCAGGCTGATCACCGGACAGAATCCAGCGAGCTCTGAGGGCGTAGCCAAGGCACTGGTCGCTCAGCTGAAATAAGTAGTAGGCCTGCCTGGACTCCTCAAGAGTTCAGGCGCGGCACAATCCGACACTTCCAAATGAGACCTTCCATGATCAAACTTCACCACCTCAACGCATCGCGCTCTCTGCGAATTCTGTGGCTGCTAGAAGAAATGGGCGTGAAGTACGAGCTGATTCGCTACCAACGCGACCCCGTCACCCAACTCGCGCCGGACACCCTCAAAAACATTCACCCGCTCGGCAAGTCGCCGGTGATTGAGTTTGAGAATCAGGTCATGGTTGAGTCAGGAGCCATCGTTGAGTACCTAATCCGCCGATTTGCGCCGGAGCTGGAACCCCCAATTACCTCTCCAGACTACGTCCCTTATCTGCAATGGATACACTTCGCGGAAAGCTCTGCGATGGTGCCGATCCTGCTTAAGGTTTTCACACAATTCGAGTCCAATTCAGGCACGAAGCTGAATTTCCTTGATGGCTACACTCAGACCGAATTCGGCAAGGTCTTGGGCTTCCTGGATGACGTGCTTGCAGACAAAACCTTTATCGTGGGAGACAAATTGTCGGGAGCTGATTTCATGCTGGCTTTCGTTGCCACGACAGTCGTCGAGCAACTCGGTGAAGGGCACACGCATCCACACCTCTCTGCCTACCTCCAACGTTTGACCTCCCTGAATAGCTGGAAGCGAGCAGTGGAATTGGAGCAACAAGGCGTCTGATGCATTTCGAGCGCGGCACTGAAGAGCGTCCGCTGTAAGCAGGATGCTCAACGTTCACCCAGCGCCTTTCCTACATTTGGCTTGGGGAGTCTGAACAAGGCAGCGCCGCAATCTCTTGTCTCAGAACAGTCCAACCCATCAGTCCGGTTGCCCAGCTGGACGACCTCAATACGCGTCACTGGGCAAACAAACTGGCCATGTCATCGTACACCACTCATGCAGTCCGAAAGCGACCCACCAACTCTTGTTGATGCTCAGCCAGGCGGGCCAACTCCTGACTCGTGACAGCCGTCTGTTGAGCTCCAGCGCTCACTTGAATGACCAGGTCATTGATCTCATTGACACTACGATTGATGTCTTCAGAGACTGCGCTCTGCTCTTCCGCCGCAGATGCAATCTGAATGGTGCGATCCGTGATACGTGCAATGCCCTCGGTGATAGAAGTAAGCAGGTCACCCGCACGCGCTACCCGCTCAGCACCCGATTGTGCTTTACTCAAGGTTTCAAGCATGGAGGTGCTCGCACGATCCGAACCTACCTGCAGCCTGGTGATCATCTGCTGAATACTGCCGGTGGATTCTTGAGTACGTTGTGCCAAGGTTCGAACTTCAGAGGCTACTACAGCGAAGCCTCGACCGTGATCACCGGCGCGTGCTGCTTCGATAGCAGCGTTAAGTGCGAGCAGATTAGTCTGCTCGGCGATTCCACGGATCACGTCAAGCACCGACGAGATTTCATCACACTCACGCTTGAGCTCCACGATGATCGTCGATGTATGCTCTGCCTGGTTCGACAGGTCGTGAATCAGCGCAACAGTCCCATCAACCTCAACACGCCCCTGAGCGGTACTGCTCTGGATCTGCTGCGAAAGGTTGGCAGCGTCGTTGGTGCTGTGCGCTACATCCCGCACAGTAGCGCTCATTTCGTTGATGGCAGTCGCTACCAGCTCTGTGCTTTGACGCTGTTGCTCGACGCTCCGGGTCGTTTGCAGCGTGACTGCCGAGGATTCCTCGGCAGCCGTGGCCACTTGGGCGGTAGCACTTCCTATTTCCTGTACGATCTCCGCGAGTTCATTGGCCATTCGGTTCAGGTTTTCGGCGATTTGACCAAATTCGTCCCTGCTGCGGAAGCTCACTCGCGCTGTGAGATCGCGGTTAGCAAGTCCGTCCAGGGTTGAATTAATCTCCTTCACCGCCTTGCTGATGCTGTTGATAATAAGCCAAGACAACAGAGCCACCATGCACAACGCGAACAACGCACCGACGACGGTTATCCAGAGCGCTCGAATCGCGCCGCCACGGGCATCATCGGCCAGCAACTCAACCCTTTGCGCCAGCGCCTTCTCGATGTCGCCCATCTGATCGATGCGGGCCGTGGCAGTTTTGAACCAGACCTCAGGCTCAACACCCAATGGTTGACCTAATGGCACATCGGATGCGAGTCGCTGCAGCCTGGCCACCTCTTGAGCAGCCGGCGCCTCCTGGCTCTGCTTGAACTTGGCCAGAATTTCAACGGAAGCCTTCCGCCCAAAGCTCTGATAGTAAGCAGAATACTCGCCCAGATTCCGACTAAACCGCGACAGCAGATTGGCGTCGAAATGATCCTGGTTAAAAACCAGGCCAAGCAGCACGCGCTCTCGCCCGGCCCTTTCCTTAAGCTCAATGAATTGGTTGAGGGCATTAAGCGCGTGGATAACGACCTTGCTGCTGACGCGCCCCTCCAGGGAGTGCGTGTAGCCAATCGACGCCCCGATGATCTCTGTGTACCTAGCTCCAGATTCGACGTTGTCGATTGCGAGTTGATCGACCTGTTTGCGCAGGCCCGCAAGGGCGTCTAGCTTACTCAGCAGCGCGTCAAGCTCGGCATCGTTGGCGTTCGGCATGCGCCGGACGGCTTCCAGGGCCGCGTCGCTCTCACTGCGCAACGGGCCCAGTCGATCGCCCATGCTCGCGCCCTTGCTACCAAGGAACACTCCACTGGCACCTCGCTCGCGCTGCAATACAGTGATCAACTGGCTCAGCGACTGCGCTACACGGCTAGCATCAACGGTGTTTTCCATGTCGCGATAGGTTCGGAAATTGTCGGACAGGTACGACCCTGCGAGCACTAGAAAGCCGAGAAGAGGCAAGAGCAAAATGGAAAGAAGCTTCAGACGAAGCGGTGCATTAGTCAGCATGCTTTTAGCCTCGCTGGTAGTAGGAAAAATCAGAATCTCAGGTCTGCTGAGGGCCAAGGGATCGGCCAAAGCGCCACGACATCAAAAGGCCATTATTGTATGGCCATTCAATAAACCACGGATAGCCTCTACCACCCAGCCTTACGGTTGTTTGTACCTATAACTGATGTTGATCAAGAAAAGCTGCTGCGAGCACCAACGCTCGATAGCCGGACGGGCCTTTCCATGATAAGGAGAAAAATGCTGAAGGAGGATGCGAACGCCACTACCGAACCAGATCTCAAATTCAACTTCGAACAACTGTCTTTGCCACCTTGGACTGTAAGCCGCCAATGATCATTTTTGACTTGAACACCAACGATGCCGAGTCTCTTCTTAACCTATGCAAAACCTACGAGCCGCCTCCTGGTGACGCCCGCGAGAATCGCAGGCTAGAAAGTGCCCTCAACGAGCTGAGACAAGCCCTTATCACTCACTTGAGCACTGAGCCGTCGGACTGAGTAGAGAGGATGAGCGTGTTGGCCCCACGAAGACTGAAAGTCTGTGCACGCCAAATCATGGCGAACGTAGTGTGGCAAGAGAATCGCAAAATGAAGGCCGCGATAAATCGGAGGCATAACCGACTCACTGCGGCTCAAAAGGATAGGCTTGAGTTGCTGCTACACGCTGAAACCGTGGCTCGCGAGCTGCGCGCGAAGGTGACTGTCTTTAAGCACCTTTGGGAAACTGACGATCAACTTCCAGATGACGTATACGAACACGATCGGCACAATCACCCCCAGATATCCGCCAAATAACAGCCCCACCAAACTCAGTGGGACAAACAGCAAGCACAGCACAAGTCCCGTTAGCCGCATCTTTTTTATCCAGCTGGTGAAGCCCTCCGCTTCATAGAGCTTCTCACCAGCTGCCGTCTTGATTGCGTACAAAATAAAGCCAAGCCGCCCCAGCTTCACGAAATAGAACTCACCCTCCATTCCAGGCTTGAGGTAGGACGCAATGTAGTGCCCTACCCCGACCTTCCGGATCAAGCGTACTGCGCCGCTGGCCTCTTTCAACCTGACGTATGTGTATTCACTCCCTTCTGGAAGGTTGTTGTATGGGCCCATCACTTCCAGGACGCCCTTCACCACAATCGCATCCGACATTGGAAACACTCCATTCCTGCACTGGGCAATCATTCCCGAGTGCGTACATTCGTCCATGCGGACAGCGACAGGCTGTCGCCCCAAGGCACAGCCGCTTCGGCATCTCAAAGCTCACTACCGTGGCCGGAAGCCACAAAGCAATGGCACCCTGATATCCCGATAGAGGCACTATATTGCATGGTTCGGGAGTCGGAAACATGGCTCTATCCTCGATTTCGAGGAATATTGATGCCACTGATGCCGGCGATTGCAGCCTTGGTACGCGTGATCAGAAATGCCAAAGGCCTATCACAGGAGAAAATGTCGGGCTCTGTTGAAGCTCGCCACATGCACAACATTGAAAATGGGCGCTCAAGTATCACCATCGGCAAACTCGAAGCCGTTTCCGCACGACTTGAGGTAGAGCCTGCAGCGCTGGTTGTGCTCGCCTGCGCCTTGGAAAAAGGACTCAGCGATGACCAGGTTCTGGAGTTGCTGAGAAGCGAGTTTCAAAAGATCGACGCGCTGGGCGCACGAGACCGGATCGGTGAGCACTATCACGATGGCAAGGTGAACCGGGTGCGACCAGGTCGGCAAGTCGACCCGCACAAACTCACGGCCATCCGGCAGGCTAAAGCAGCTGGGGAATCCCAGGCCTCTGTGAGTGCACGCTTGGGCCTGCCAAAATCCACTGTCGGTAGGCTCTGGCACTTGCCGGAGGAGTAACGTGTGCTAGCCAGGGCATGAGCAGTCAACCGGGATCTTAGCCCTGATCAAGCGCACGGTCTCTGTCCCCGATGTCCTCATCAAAGCGGTTACCAAGCGATCGGGGCACCCCCATTGCATGCGCGGCTGTACCGAAACGAGAGTGTTCAGCCGAGAGCACAAAAGTACTCCTCCCTTAAGCTGACAATCTCAACGTGCCCGGAACATCAGGCGTGTTCAACTGACCGATCAGGATGGCAACTTTGGTAGCCACTCCATCATGGCTTGGTGAATGCCACGCTTTTGGACGCCGCCACAATGGCTGGGTCGTTGCGGATATGTGCCCTATCAATCAACGACGTTGTGCCCACTGCGTTACTCAAGGCAAGTAATGCCGGCAGACTGATTTTTTTGCGCGCACCTGAGCCGGCCAATACGAACAGCCCTTGACCACAGGCAAAGAAACAATCCTTTGACTCAAGTGCCGGGCCTGTCAGGAAACTACTCCCGGCTTCGAGTTGACCTGCGCTGTCATGCACCACTGCGTGGGCGTACAACACCGTCGGCATATGGGCGAGCCCTTCCAGGTGACGCTCCCATTCGGCGGACACCACAACGTCAAGCAGCATCCACTGACGCACAACATAAAATCGTACGCCGGAAAACTCCTCCGATGCGGCTTTGATAGCCTCGGAATCACTTAATCCCGAGCCTCCAATCACCAAGGCGGGGCCATGCAAGATGTCGGAAATCAGGTGCTGCTCCACACTGCCCTCTTCGATTAAGCGTCAGCGCAATCGCTGACGAATACAGCTGCGCCACACCCTCACAAGCCTCTAACGCCTTACGCGTCTGACCCATTCCGCAGCTCTCTGCCTGGACTCCAAGTACCCCGGGTAATCCAGCACTTCGCTTGGATCAATCGAAACCCTACCCTGGATCACCTTCAGCGTTTTGAGCGCCCTAATTGACTCAGTCACTCGGCGCTCATCAGCACTAAGCGGCTCCCCCACCAGAAGTCTGAGCAGCCACTGGCTAACCTTGCTCGATGCACCCGCGTTACGGCATCGCATGTGACGGCCCAATCTCACCATCCACGCAGTACCAATAACTGCCGACCACACCGACAGTTCGCCGCCGTTCAGACACAACCAAGCTCCACCAAAAACTCTGCGTTGAATCCAGTGTGAATCGCCCCGGGTTTCGTGGAGGCCGTTTCGTTTAAGTCAGGCCGCAATGGCC
>NZ_JALLKV010000102.1:0-7081 GCF_023093815.1 Pseudomonas sp. PNPG3 | reverse complement strand
CGGTCAAAAGCCGCTTAAAAAACTTCCCTAAAACCATAGAATCTCCCACAGGGATGGCGTTGACCCTGCGGCTGCATCAACTCTGTGGGAGTTGGCTTGCCGGCGATGAGGCCCGTACAGGCGGCCTCAATGCCCAGCAGTCTTCGAAAACAGCTGAATCACCACCACCCCACCCACAATCATGGCCATCCCCAGCATCGCTGGCACATCCAGCTTCTGCCCATAGATCACCAGCGCTGCCACACTGATCAGCACAATCCCCAGCCCCGACCAGATGGCATAGGCGATCCCCACCGGAATGCTGCGCACCACCAGGGTCAGCATCCAGAAAGCAATGCCGTAACCAACCACCATCAGCAGCAACGGCACGGGCGTGTTCAAGCCTTTCACCGCTTTCATGGAAGCGGTGGCGATGACTTCGGCGCAGATGGCGATGGCGAGGTAGGTGTAGGCATTCATGGCGAGATCCTCCGTTAGCTGGCCGCAGATTCTAGTCCCACTCCGAATGGGGTAAAGTCATTACCTATCACTATGAGAGATAGGTCGATGGCCGAGCACTGGAACCTCGAACAGTTGCGTACTTTCCTGCGCGTTGCAGAACTGCGCTCGTTCTCTGCCGTGGCCCGCGAGCAGCGCAAGGCCCAGTCGGCAATCAGCAGCGCGATCGCCCTGCTCGAAACCGACCTGGGGGTAACCTTGTTCGAGCGCAGCAGTGGCCGGCAACCCAAGCTGACCGAGAACGGCAGCGCCCTGTTGGAAGATGCCCGCGAACTGTTGCGCCAATGCGAGCGCCTGGATGGCCGTGCGTTGGCGCTGATGCGCGGGCAGGAGGCGTTGTTGCGAGTCGCCCAGGACGAAGCCATGCCCTACCAGCCGGTCATCGACAGCCTCGACGAACTGGCCAGCCGCTACCCGTTCCTGGAGGTGCAGCTGGCCAGCGGTGCCCAGGGCGATGTGGCGCGCAAGCTGGTGGAGCGGCGCGCCGATCTTGGACTGTTCTTCCACCACGAGAGCATCCCGGCCTCGCTGGAGCGGCGCGCCTTGGGTAGCGTCGAAATGGTCACGGTATGCGCGGTCGGTCACCCGCTCGCCGGCGAAGGCCGGGTTACCCGGCAGCAACTGGCGCGCCACCGACAATTGCTGATTGCCCCGCAGCAAAGCGGCTACCCCGGCGGCGAAGCGATCAGCCCGCAGGTGTGGCGCGCCGACAGCTTCTACGCCATGGCCGAACTGCTGATGCGTGGCCTGGGATGGGCCTGGCTGCCGCGGCACGTGGTGCAGTACCCGACCTATCAGGCACACATGGTCGAACTGGACAGCGAGTGGCGGCCACCGGCCTTGGTGGTGGAGCTGGCCTGGCGCCGCGACGAGCCACTGGGGCCTGCCGCGCAGTGGCTGGCCGAGCGCTTTGCGGTGCACCTGCGCGCGATCGGGTAAACTCCGCAGCCATGAACAGAACTCTCTATACCTTGTTGTTTCACCTGGGCCTGCCGCTGGTTGCGCTGCGCCTGTACCTGCGCGCGCGCAAGGCGCCGGCCTATGGTCAACGCATTGGCGAGCGCTTTGCTTTCAGGCTGCCGGCCATGCGCAGGGGCGGCATCTGGGTGCACGCGGTATCGGTGGGCGAGAGCATTGCGGCGGCACCGATGGTGCGCGCCTTGCTCAAGGCCTACCCGGAAATGCCAATCACGCTTACCTGCATGACCCCGACCGGTTCCGAGCGCATTCGCGCCATGTTCGCCGACGAACCTCGCGTGCAGCATTGCTACCTGCCCTACGACCTGCCTTGGGCGGCAGGGCGCTTTCTCGATCATGTACAGCCGAAGTTGGGCATCATCATGGAAACCGAGCTGTGGCCCAACCACATCCACCAGTGTGCGAAGCGCGGCATTCCGGTAGCGCTGGCAAACGCACGCTTGTCTGAGCGCTCGGCCCGTGGCTATGGGCGCTTTGCCAGGCTGACCCGGCCGATGCTGGCCGAGATGAGCCTGATTGCCGTGCAGACCGAAACCGAGGCCCAGCGTTTTCGTGACCTGGGTGCGCGTCCGGAGTGCGTGCAGGTCACCGGTTCGATCAAGTTCGACCTGAAGATCGACGAGCAACTGTTGCCGCGTGCCAGGGCATTGCGTGAACAATGGGGGGCTGCACAGCGCCCGGTGTGGATCGCGGCCAGTACACATGAAGGCGAGGATGCGCTGATCCTGCAGGCGCACCGGCAGTTGCTGCAGGTGCATGGTGATGCCTTGCTGATCCTGGTGCCGCGCCACCCCGAGCGCTTCGCAGCGGTGCATGCGCTGTGCAGCGAACAGTTCACCACCGCGCGCCGCTCTGCCGGCACGCCGGTCGATGCGCAGACTCGCGTATTGCTCGGCGATACCATGGGCGAACTGCTGTTCCTCTATGCCCTGGCCGACATTGCCTTCGTCGGTGGCAGCCTGGTGGCGACCGGCGGGCACAACCCGCTGGAGCCCGCGGCGCTGGCCTTGCCGGTACTGATGGGGCCGCATGTGTTCAACTTCCTTGAAATCAGCGCGATGCTGCGCGAGGCGGGGGCGTTGCAGCAGGTGGATGATGCCGACGGGCTGGCCGAAGCGGTGCGGCGGCTGGTCGAGTTGCCGCAGGATGCACAGCGCATGGGCGAGGCGGGCAGGGCGGTAATGCGGGCCAATCAAGGGGCTTTGCAGCGGTTGCTCGATGGGCTGGGTGCCTTGATCCGTTGATTTCCGACATATCCACTCAAATGCCCATTCTAGAGTGGATATGATTAATTTTAGTCATTCTTTCCTACGACACTAGGTATAACTTCCTACATTGAATTTTTCGTCGATAGGAAATTTCCTACGAATATTGCTTTAAAGTCAGAAGTGTCCCACGCATCTGTCGGAGCCTTGTAGGACGCTTGTCCTATTGCTTCAGGCTAGTATCGCCTCATGTTCAGTTTTTATATGAGGTGGCGTGGTGCCTGATTTGACTTGTGGGTGTAATACCAGCGCTATTGAAAGTGGGCTGGTCTGTCTGATCACGCTGGCGCGTTATCATGATATAGCCGTCTCTGCCGAGCAGTTGCAGCACGACCATGCACCGGCGGGTGAGCGATTCTCGACTGGCGCAATACTCCGGGCATTTCAGCAACTAGGTCTCAAGGCCAAGCATTGCAGCATCGATCCGAATCGGCTTAAGCATGCGCCATTGCCTGCCATTGCCGTGGATACGCGTGGTGAGTATTTCATCATCGCTCGCGCGGAAGGTGAGCAGGTTCTGGTGCAAGACCCAGGTTCCCGTGCACCGCAAGCGCTGACCTCGGCAGAACTTGCCATGCGCTGGTCGGGAGAACTCATTCTGGTTCGCTCCGATGCCCAGTTGCCGCATGGGCTGTCGCGTTTCGATCTGACCTGGTTCATTCCAGCCGTGGTGAAGTACAGGCGGCTATTTGGCGAAGTGCTTGTTGTCTCCTTGGTCATTCAGATATTGGCGTTGCTGACACCTCTGTTCTTCCAAGTGGTAATGGACAAAGTACTGGTGCATCGTGGGTTGACCACACTGGATGTTATCGCCCTGGGCTTGTTGGTCGTGGTTCTATTTGAAACATTGCTGAGTGGTTTGCGTACTTATGTGGCAGCTCATACAGCGTCAAGGATTGATGTCGAACTAGGTGCAAGACTGTTCAGGCACTTGATCGATCTTCCCGCCGCCTACTTTCAGGCCAGGCGAGTCGGTGATTCGGTTGCCCGAGTACGCGAACTGGAGAACATCAGAAGTTTCCTGACCAACAACAGTATCACGCTGTTGCTAGATGTAGTGTTCACGGTGGTCTTCATCGCTGTCATGTTCCTTTATAGCGGTTGGTTGACGTTGGTGGTCGTCGGCTCATTGCCTCTATATTTTCTCGTATCCTTGGTCGTTACCCCACTGCTACGGGCGCGGATCGACCAGAGTTTCCAGCGCGGCGCCGAGAATCAAGCATTTCTGGTGGAGGCGGTGAACGGCATCGATACGCTGAAGTCGATGGCCGTGGAACCGCAGATTACCCGGCGCTGGAACAATCAGTTGGCTGCTTATGTATCGGCCAGCTTCAAGACCCAGAACCTTTCCAACCTCGCGAATGAGAGCGTAGGCCTGATCGGCAAGCTGGTCACGGTCGCCACGTTGTGGCTGGGTGCCCGCCTAGTCATCGATGGCGAACTCACGGTGGGCGAACTGATCGCCTTCAACATGCTGGCAGGGCGCGTCTCGCAACCCATTATCCGGCTGGCTCAACTCTGGACCAGCTTCCAGCAGACAGGCGTATCGATTCAACGCCTGGGCGACATTCTCAACACCCGTACCGAGGTCAACCAGGGCAAGGGTACGGTGCTGCCAGCACTAGCCGGGCAGATCGAGCTCGATCGTGTGTGTTTTCGCTACCGGCCGGACGGGGGCGAAGTCGTGCGCGATGTCAGCCTGAAGATTGCTGCCGGAGAAGTGGTTGGCATTGTAGGTCGCTCGGGGTCAGGCAAGAGTACGCTGACACGCCTGATCCAGAGGTTGTACTCACCCGAGCGGGGGCGGGTATTGCTCGACGGTGCTGACTTGGCGGTAGCCGATGTGGCTTCACTGCGTCGGCAGATCGGTGTGGTGCTACAGGAGAACGTGCTTTTTCGGCGCACCGTGCGCGAGAACATCGCCCTTGGCAACCCGGCGGCACCGCTTGAAGAGGTCATCGCCGCAGCGACGCTGGCGGGGGCCCACGAGTTCATCCTCGAATTGCCGGATGGCTATGAAACCTTGGTCGGCGAGCACGGTGCCAGCCTGTCAGGTGGCCAGCGACAGCGCATTGCCATCGCCCGGGCGCTGTTCGGCAACCCACGCATCCTGATTTTCGACGAGGCCACCAGCGCGCTGGACTATGAGTCCGAACGGATCATCCAGCAGAACATGGCGCGGATCTGCGCGCAGCGCACGGTGATCATAATTGCCCATCGGCTTTCGGCTGTACGCCACGCCGACCGCATCGTGGTCATGGAGCGCGGGCAGATCATCGAGCAAGGGCCTCATGACGAGTTGGTGGGCAAGCCACAAGGCACCTACGCCTATCTGTATCGGCTGCAGCTTGGGGCTGCCGTATGAGCACGGCCTTCAAGGAGCTTTTCGAGCGCTATCGGGAAGCGTGGCGAGGGGCCTGGCGACAGCGCCGACGCATGGATGGCCCCATCCGTGAGCCGGATGAGCTGGCCTTTTTGCCTGCGGCACTGTCCCTGCAGGAAACACCAGTACATCCCTTGCCGCGCTACCTGCAGTGGAGCCTGCTGACGTTCATCGGGCTGGCGCTTGTCTGGGCTTGCATCGGTGAGATCGACGTCGTTGCCAGTGCCGAGGGCAAGATCGTACCCAGCGGCAGGAGCAAGCTGATTCAGGCCAGCGAGGTCGCGGTGGTGCAGGCGATCCATGTCGTCGATGGCCAGGCAGTGCGCAAAGGCGATGCGTTGGTCGAGCTGGAAGGGCAGTTGACCGAGGCCGATGTAAAGCGCTTGGGTAGCGAACTGCTGGCGGCGCGGATCGATCAGGCACGAGCCAGCACACTGCTGAGTGCGCTGGACGGCGATGACGCGCCTGCTTCCCTGGCATCACTGATACCGCAGGCCACGGCCGCGCAGCAGGCAAGCGCGCAACGCTGGCTGGAAGGGCAGTACCTCGAGCTTCAAGCCACGTTGGAGCAGGCTGATGCCGAAATCGGTCAACGCGCTGCCGAAATCCGTTCTGCCCAGGGCCGGGCTGACGCGCTCCGGCAACTGCTGGTTATCACCCGCCAACTGACGGCGGATTACAAGCTTTTGTTCAGTGAATCGGCCGTGGCCAAGCACACCTACCTGGAAAAGGAACAGGCCCGCCTGGAGCAAGAGCGCGAACTGGCACTCCAGCGCTCACGCATCGACGAGTTGAACGCTGCACGGCTTGCCGCTCAGCACCGTCGTAGCGGTGCCATTGCCCAGCTGCGCAGAGCCATGCTCGATCTTCACGGTGATGCGCAGCGGCGCATTGCAACCCTTGAACAAGAATTGAACAAGGCCGAGCAGCGCCATCGCCTCAAGGTCCTGACATCACCCGTTGACGGTACCGTCCAGCAATTGGCCATCCATACCCAAGGTGGTGTGGTTACACCCGCGCAGACATTGATGGTCATTGTGCCAACGGGCCAGCCGGTGGAAGTGGAAGTGAAAGTCGAGAACAAGGATATCGGCTTTGTGTATCCGGGGCAGCCGGTGGAAGTGAAAGTCGAGACGTTCACGTTTACCAAGTACGGGGTTGTGCCTGGTGTAGTTCAGAGCATTTCACATGACGCCATTGAGGACGAGCGGCGGGGCTTGGTCTATAGCGCTCGGGTCCAATTGTGTAAGGAAACGTTGCGCATAGGGGAAAAGGATATGCCGTTGACAGCGGGAATGTCTGTGCGTGCGGAAGTAATTGTAGATAGGCGGAAAGTTATAAGTTATTTCCTGAGCCCGCTGCAGCAGCATATGAATGAAAGTCTAGTGGAGCGATAAAAATGAGTTCGGAGCGAGCGCAAAAAAAAGGCGGCTGGATAATGCTATACGAGATTGTATGGAATGCACTTAGAGTTAGTGTGGCAGTCGCTTTATGTATTCCTGCTGGTTGTGCGGGGCTGGCTTTCGGATATGTCATGCTCAGTGGAAAACCAAGGCCAATTGCACCATCTGAGGACAGGCAAAGTATTGTGAAGATCGAATGTGGGTGGGATAAGCTAGATAAATGGAATGAAATAGCTTTGCAATCCAAGAATTTCTTGAAGTCTAATGAAAAATAGGGGGTGTGACGAGGCTAAGCCATTCTGATATAGAACTTGCGAGGGTCTTGCTGAAAAATGAAGGCCTGTCGGCGATGTACCCTGCGCAATAATTTTGGCTGCTATAGCAGGTTTTCATGCTGTTGGATTCATGGGTTCAGATACTTTCGGAGCTAGGGGCAGGATATCCGTGCTGTGCGAAAGAAATTTCGAAGTCGCTTATGATTTGTCTGAGGCGCAGTTGGCCTAGGGATGGTCTGAAGTAGCCCCTGTTTTCCGGCTACTTCGCCATCGACACTT
>NZ_JALLKV010000101.1:0-7181 GCF_023093815.1 Pseudomonas sp. PNPG3 | reverse complement strand
TATCGGTCAAAAGCCGCTTAAAAAACTTCCCTAAAACCATAGAATCTCCCACAGGAGTTATGCTGCCTATGAAATCGGCGCGGTCCCTGTGGGAGCTGGCTTGCCTGCGATGGGCCGCAAAGCGGCCCCTTTCAGCCTTGATCCGGCAACCTGACCAAGCGGACCAAGCGCAACCCCGCCAACACCAGCGCGAACACGGCAATGCTGGCGGTATACAGCACCAGTGCCGGCACCGCGAATACCAACGCCACCACCGCCAGCCACCAGCCGCCACGGCCGGCAAAGACCTGCGCCAGCAGCGCCAGCGCCAGCCCGCTCCAGGCCATCACCTGATGATGAATGCCCAACCCCAGCAAAGACCGCCTGCCAGTACGCCGCCGGCGCCGTGCACAGCCCCACCCACTGCCCGTCCTCCATCAGCCCATAGCGCACGCCATAACTGGCAGCAAGCCAGAGCCCCAGAAACAGCACAAGCAGCGCAGCCGGCAGCGAACGAGACATCCAGCTCTCCAATAGCGGTAATCGAAAGCATCCATGATCGCTTATGCCCAGTTGTAAGGCAAAATCACATCCCTGCAGCTATGTTGCAGATAACAAGCACACCAAAGACCACCGCACCTGGCAACTTTGCCCGGCCCGTTGTGGTCCTAGCCTGCACACTGCTCGACCTTGCGTTCTTTTGGGGGATTACATGCTTCGATCTTTGCGCCTCG
Source organism: Pseudomonas sp. PNPG3 (assembly GCF_023093815.1). Taxonomy (NCBI): domain Bacteria; kingdom Pseudomonadati; phylum Pseudomonadota; class Gammaproteobacteria; order Pseudomonadales; family Pseudomonadaceae; genus Pseudomonas; species Pseudomonas sp. PNPG3. The sequence goes on along the minus strand of NZ_JALLKV010000101.1, from coordinate 6,468 downwards.
CTGCCTTGCTCGGTGGCCTGCTCATGGCTGTGGCCGCTTCGGCGCGGGATATCGACGCCGCGAGCTATGGTTTTCCCTTGACCAACCCGTTCGAGGCAACCATCGCCACCACGCCACCGGACCAGCGCCCCACCCTGCCCGAAGATGACGAAATCAACCAGTCCGACTACAGCCTCAACCTGCGCCCGGACCGTGAATTCACTCTGCCGGACAATTTCTGGGCGGTGAAAAAGCTCAAGTACCGCCTGGCCCGCCAGGACCGCGAGGCGCCGCTGATCTTCATCATCGCCGGCACCGGTGCGCCCTACACCAGCAGCATCAACGAATACCTGAAGAAGCTGTTCTACCAGGCCGGCTTCCACGTGGTGCAGCTGTCGTCGCCAACCAGTTACGACTTCATGAGCGCCGCCTCGCGCTTCGCCACCCCAGGCGTCAGCCAGGAGGATGCCGAAGACATGTACCGGGTGATGCAGGCCGTGCGTGCCCAGCACCCGCGCCTGCCGATCAGCGAGTTCTACCTCACCGGCTACAGCCTGGGCGCACTCGACGCTGCCTTTGTCAGCCACCTGGACGAAACCCGCCGCAGCTTCAACTTCAAGCGCGTACTGCTGCTGAACCCGCCGGTCAACCTGTACACCTCGATCAACAACCTGGACAAGCTGGTGCAGACCCAGGTCAAGGGCATCGACCGCAGCACCACCTTCTACGAGCTGATGTTGGCCAAGCTGACCCGCTACTTCCAGGAAAAGGGCTACATCGACCTCAATGAGGCCCTGCTGTACGACTTCCAGCAGTCGCGCCAGCACCTGTCCAACGAGCAGATGGCCATGCTGATCGGCACCTCGTTCCGCTTCTCGGCGGCCGACATTGCCTTTACCTCCGACCTGATCAACCGCCGCGGCCTGATTATTCCGCCGAAGTTCCCGATCACCGAGGGCAGCAGCCTCACGCCATTCTTCAAGCGTGCCCTGCAGTGCGACTTCGACTGCTACATGACCGAGCAGGTCATCCCCATGTGGCGCGCCCGGACCGACGGCAACAGCATCCTGCAACTGGTCAACCAGGTCAGCCTGTATGCACTTGAAGACTACCTGAGCAGCAGCGACAAGATCGCCGTTATGCACAACGCCGACGACGTCATCCTCGGCCCTGGTGACATCGGCTTCCTGCGCAAGGTGTTCGGTGAGCGTCTGACCCTTTACCCCCATGGCGGCCATTGCGGCAACCTCAACTACCGCGTCAACAGTGACGCCATGCTGGAGTTCTTCCGTGGTTAACAAACTCCTCTTCGCCACTGCCCTGTTCGCCGCCGGCCACACCCTGGCTGCCGAAACCGCCCCCCGGGCCAGCGTGGTCGAGGCCGACCCGCAAGTCACCGAAGCGCCACTGGCGCCCGAGACCGATGGTTTCCTCGACCCGCTGCGTGAGCTGAAATTCAACCCGGGGCTGGACCAGCGCGAGTTCGAGCGCTCCACCCTGCAAGCGCTGAACGTGTACGACCCGCTGGAGTCGATCAACCGGCGCGTCTATCACTTCAACTACCGCCTGGACCAATGGGTGCTGCTGCCGATGGTAAGCGGCTACCAGTACGTCACCCCGCGCTTCGTGCGCACCGGGGTGACCAACTTCTTCAACAACCTGGGCGACGTGCCGAACCTGTTCAACAGCGTGTTGCAGCTCAAGGCCAAGCGCTCGGCCGAGATCACCGCGCGGCTGATGTTCAACACCATCATCGGCGTGGGTGGGCTTTGGGACCCGGCAACCAAGATGGGCCTGCCGCGGCAAAGTGAAGACTTCGGCCAGACCTTGGGCTTCTATGGCGTACCGGACGGGCCGTACCTGATGCTGCCGGTGCTGGGGCCTTCGAACCTGCGCGATACCACCGGGCTGGTGGTGGACTATGCAGGCGAACAGGCGATCAACTACCTGAACGTGGCCGAAGCCAGCAGCGACCACCCGGAAATCTCCGTGCTGCGCGTGGTGGACAAGCGCTACAGCACCAAATTCCGCTATGGCCAGCTCAACTCGCCGTTCGAGTACGAGAAGGTGCGGTATGTGTATACCCAGGCGCGCAAGTTGCAGATAGCCGAGTAGGCAGGCCAGGCCTCTTCGCGGGTATCGTGCGATCCCTGTGGGAGCGGGTTTACCCGCGAAGAGGCCGGCACAAGCAACATCAAATCCCCAGGAACTGGCAAAGCTCCCGCTTCTTGGCCAAGGCATCCTTTCGCCCCAGCTCTATCAGCTCGCTGCAGTAACTGGCCTCGAACAGCAAATAGCTCAACACCCCCGCCCCGCTGGTACGCGTCGCCCCCGGCCCACGCAGGAACATGCGCAACGCCGCCGGCAACTCGCGCCGATGTCGCGCGGCAATCTCGTCCAGCGGCTGGCTGGGCGCCACCACCAGCACGTCGATCGGCGCCAGGCCCAAGCGCCGGGCGTCCAGGTGCGCCGGCAACAGGTGGCTCAGGTGGTTGAGGCGCTGCAGCAGCTCGATGTCGTCTTCCAGGCTGTCAATGAACGTACTGTTGAGCATGTGTCCGCCGATCTGCGCCAGGCTCGGCTGCTGCCCGCTGAACACCCGCTGGGTCGGTAGCGGTGGCGCCGGCCGCTGCGGGTTGCCGCTGACCCCGACCACCAGTACCCGGCTGGCGCCCAGGTGCAGGGCCGGGCTGATCGGTGCCGACTGGCGCACCGCACCATCGCCGAAATATTCATCACCCAGCCGCACCGGGGCGAACAGCAACGGGATGGCCGCGCTGGCCAGCAGATGATCGATGGTCAATGGCGTGGGCATGCCGATACGGCGATGGCGCAACCAGGCTTCGATGGTGCCGCGGCCCTGGTAGAAGGTCACCGCCTGGCCGGACTCGTAGCCAAACGCGGTCACCGCGACGGCGCGCAGTTGCTCGGCGGCCAGGGAGTGGGCGATACCGTCCAGGTTCAGGTGCGCCTGCAGCAAGCCGCGCAATGGGCTGCTGTCCAGGAGCGCCACTGGCGCCGGGCCACCCACGCCCAGCAGGTTGTGGGCAACGAAGCGGCTGGCCTGGCGGACCACACCGGGCCAGTCGCTGCGGATGACCAGGTGGCTGCGGAAGTTCTGCCAGAAGGCGGTGAGCCGTTGTACGGCGTCGCTGAAATGGGTGGCGCCGCTGGCCAGGGTGACGGCGTTGATGGCCCCGGCGGAGGTGCCCACGATGACCGGGAACGGGTTGTGCGCGCCGGCGGGCAGCAACTCGGCAATGCCGGCCAGCACGCCCACCTGGTAGGCGGCGCGGGCGCCGCCGCCAGAAAGGATAAGACCGGTTACCGGGGGTGGGGCCATAGGAGTCCTTCCTGGGGTTGGTGGGCCGGCACAGGCAAAACAAAATTCAGCGCTTCTTCTTGTCATACAGCCGCGGCTCCCCTTCGGGTCGCGACTTGAACCGGCGATGCGCCCAAAGGTACTGCTCGGGGCATTCGCGCAACACGCTTTCCACCCACTGGTTGATTCGCAGGCAGTCAGCCTCTTCGCTCTCCCCGGGGAAATCCGCCAGCGGCGGGTGGATCACCAGGCGATAGCCGCTGCCGTCCTCCAGGCGCTTCTGGGTGAACGGAATCACCTGCGCCTTGCCCAACCGGGCAAACTTGGTGGTAGCGGTCACCGTCGCCGCCGGGATGCCGAACAGCGGCACGAACAGGCTCTGCTTGGCGCCGTAGTCCTGGTCAGGTGCGTACCAGATCGCCCGGCCCGAACGCAGCAGCTTGAGCATGCCGCGCACGTCCTCGCGCTCCACCGCCAGCGAGTCGAGGTTATGCCGCTCGCGGCCGCTGCGCTGGATGAAGTCGAACAGCGGGTTGCCGTGCTCGCGGTACATGCCATCGATGGTGTGATGCTGGCCCAGCAGTGCGGCGCCGATCTCCAGGGTGGTGAAGTGCACCGCCATCAGGATGGCGCCCTGCCCCGCCTGCTGGGCGGCCTGCAGGTGCTCCAGCCCCTCGACATGGGCCAGGCGCGCCAACCGGGCCTTGGGCCACCACCAGCTCATGGCCATTTCGAAGAAGGCGATACCGGTGGAGGCGAAGTTGGCCTTGAGCAGGCGCTGCCGTTCGTCGACCGACAGCTCCGGGAAGCACAGCTCCAGGTTGCGCGCGGCAATGCGCCGCCGCTCACCGGCAAAGCGGTACATCACCGCTCCCAGCGCGGCACCGACTTTCAACAGGACCCGGTACGGCAACTGGACCACCAGCCACAGCAGGCCCAGGCCCAGCCACAGGCCCCAGAAACGTGGGTGAAGGAAATAGGGACGAAAACGCGGGCGTTCCATTGAAGCTTCCGGAAAGACAAAGGCCGCGCATTCTACAACGGATCAGCGCATGTTGCGGGCAACCGGTCTTATCGTTATAAGTCAGGGCACTTTTTTCGCAACAAGCCGTCTATGCAGACCATGAGCCCAAACCACACACCCGACACCGCCTCCGTGTTCCAGCTCAAGGGCAGCATGCTCGCCATTACAGTGCTGGAGCTGGCGCGCAATGACCTTGAAGCCCTCGACCGCCAACTGGCGGCCAAAGTCGCCCAGGCACCGAACTTCTTCAGCAACACGCCACTGGTGCTGGCGCTGGACAAGCTGCCGGCCGACGAGGGGGCAATCGACCTGCCCGGCTTGATGCGGATCTGCCGCCACCACGGCCTGCGTACCCTGGCCATCCGTGCCAACCGCATCGAGGACATCGCCGCCGCCATCGCCATCGACCTGCCGGTGCTGCCGCCATCCGGCGCGCGCGAGCGGCCGCTGGAGCCCGAACCCGAGGTGAAGAAGCCCGAGCCGGCCCCTGTCCCGCCACCAATCCTCCAACCCGAGGTGCGCCCGACCCGCATCATCACTGCGCCAGTACGTGGCGGCCAGCAGATCTACGCCCAGGGCGGCGACCTGGTGGTGACCGCTTCGGTCAGCCCGGGGGCGGAACTTCTGGCCGATGGCAACATCCATGTGTACGGCGCCATGCGCGGCCGCGCCCTGGCCGGCATCAAAGGCAATACCAAGGCACGTATCTTCTGTCAGCAGATGACCGCCGAAATGGTCTCCATCGCCGGCCAGTACAAGGTCTGCGAGGACCTGCGCCGCGACCCGCTGTGGGGCACCGGCGTGCAAGTCAGCCTGTCTGGCGACGTGTTGAACATCACCCGTCTTTAACGGATACTTGCCAGCATTTTTAGTGCAACTTTTCTTACCGTTGCCATTTATTTGTATTTTTGCAGGGACGTGTGTCCCGATTATTTTAGGGGTGAAACACCTTGGCCAAGATTATCGTGGTTACTTCCGGCAAGGGGGGTGTGGGCAAGACCACCACCAGCGCCGCCATTGGTACCGGCCTCGCACTGCGTGGCCACAAGACCGTCATCGTCGACTTCGACGTGGGCCTGCGTAACCTCGACCTGATCATGGGCTGCGAACGCCGCGTGGTGTACGACTTCGTCAACGTGGTCAACGGCGAAGCCAACCTGCAACAGGCCCTGATCAAGGACAAGCGCCTCGAGAACCTGTACGTGCTGGCCGCCAGCCAGACCCGTGACAAGGACGCGCTGACCCAGGAAGGCGTGGAAAAGGTCCTGATGGAGCTGAAGAAAGACTTCGACTTCGTCATCTGCGACTCGCCGGCCGGTATCGAGAAAGGCGCACACCTGGCCATGTACTTTGCCGACGAAGCCGTCGTGGTCACCAACCCTGAGGTATCCTCGGTACGAGACTCCGACCGCATGCTGGGCATCCTGTCGAGCAAGTCGCGCCGCTCCGAGAACGGCGAAGAGCCGATCAAGGAACACCTGCTGATCACCCGCTACCACCCGGAGCGCGTGGAAAAGGGCGAAATGCTGAGCATCGCCGACGTCGAAGAGATCCTGGCGATCAAGCTCAAGGGTGTGATCCCCGAGAGCCAGGCAGTGCTCAAGGCTTCCAACCAGGGTATCCCGGTCATCCTCGACGACCAGAGCGATGCCGGCCAGGCCTATAGCGATACCGTCGACCGTCTGCTGGGCAAAGAAAAGCCCCTGCGGTTCATCGAAGTGCCGAAGCAAGGATTCTTCGCGCGCCTGTTTGGAGGCAAGTAAACCATGAACCTTTTTGACTTCTTTCGTGGCAGACAGAAACAGACCAGCGCGTCGGTAGCGAAAGAGCGTCTACAGATCATCGTGGCGCACGAGCGCGGCCAACGCAGCGAACCGGACTACCTACCAGCGCTGCAGAAAGAACTGCTGGAAGTGATCCGCAAATATGTGAACATCGGCAACGATGATGTGCATATCGAGCTGGAAAACCAGGGTAGCTGCTCGATTCTTGAGCTGAACATCACCTTGCCGGATCGCTGATTTCGCGACCAGGCCTGGATCATTGGGGCTGCTTTGCAGCCCATCGCCGCGGGGGGGGGGGGGGGCCCCCCCCCCCCCCCCCCCCCCCCCCCCCCCCCCCGGGGGGGGGGGGGGGGGGGGGG
>NZ_JALLKV010000100.1:0-7332 GCF_023093815.1 Pseudomonas sp. PNPG3 | reverse complement strand
GGGCGAATCATATCGCCCTTAAGAGGTGTCCGGGATCATTAGGCCAGTTCAAGCCGGCTCCCACAGGGATAGCGCATCGCTCAAGGGCGATGCGGTTTAGGTGGGAGCTGGCTTGCCGGCGATAGAGCCAGTACAGCAAAAAAGCATTCAGATGGTGTCGCGCAGCAGCTTCTGCCGCCAGCTTTCCTGCTCTTGTGCCGGCGCTTCAACCAGGTATGAATAGTGCCCGGCCACCCGCACCGCCACCGGCACCCCGTCGCGGTACAACAGGCGGTTGCCGCTCACCGCCGGCACTTTCGCCCCCGGCAGCAACGACCCGACCAGGTTCAGTGGGTCACTGGCACTCACCACCACCAATGCCCCGTCCAATTCACGCCGCCGCACCTGCCGCAGCAGCCCCACCGCCTCCGGCAAGGCGAACTGTTCGCCGGCCAGCCCGGCAATGAAGCGCCCGCCACGAATCTCGCCACGCGCTTCCAGCCGGTGATAGCAGCGCAGCAGTTCGCGCCAGGGCGGCAGCACATCGCTTTCGCGCTCCAGCAGGCGCCAGCACACCACGCCATAGCGCCGAAGCAGGGCCCGGGCGATGTGCTCCAGGCGCTGGCTGTCGTCTACAGTGCCCCTGCGCAGCAAGGCCCAGCGCCCGGCATGGGACATGCTGCTGGACAGCGGCGGATGGCCGCGTCGGCTGTTGCGCGATGTGCGTTTCGCCGCCGGGGTGATCAGGCTGCGCAGGCCGGTGAAGCTGTCGGCCCCCACCAGGCCTGCGCCTACCAGCTCTTGCAAGGCCGTCTCCAGTTCGCTGGGTAGTAGGTGGGCGTCGTGTGCCAGCTCGTCGAAGAACAGCGCGCCATGCGCGTTCAGCACCTCGTGGACGCGTTGCGCTCGTGCGCCGAGGCTATCCAGGGCGGGTACGGGGGCAAGGCTGCGCCACAACCCAAGATGCTCGCGTGGCAGCAGCACCAGCGGTGTGCTCGACAAGGTGTTGCTCGACACGGTCGCCGCCAGCCGGCTCCAGGCGAACTGCCCGCTACGGCAGGCATCGTCGAGCCAGTTCGGGCTGTAGTCCTTGATACGTGCTGGCAGCAGTTCGGCCTCCCATGCTCCGGCGGCACTCGGGAATCCTTGTAACTGGCCTAGTACCTCGGCCACGGCTTGCGGGCCGCGCAGGCACGTGTCGTTGGCCAGGTGCTGCCAGTCGAACAGAAAGCGCATGAAGTCCTGCAGGCTGACCGGCTCGATCTCCCGGCGCAGGCGTTTGACCGTGTAGCGGTGGATGCGCGCAAGCAGATGGCGTTCGCACCATTGCAGTTCGCTTGCGCCGGGGCTGAAATGCCCACGCAGCACATAGCCTTCGGTCTCCAGGTGGGCCAGGGCCTGTTCGATGGCTTGCGGCGGTTTGCCAAGTGCTACCGCAATCTGCGCGCGGGTCAGCGGGCCATGGCCGCTCAGGCGGGCTCGCAACAGTTCGACCAGCGCAATGTCCGGCTCGATGGCCTGATCGAAGCCTGGCAGTACCTGCAACGCAGGTTCCAGCCGGGAGCCGGGATACAGCACCTGCAGCAGACTCAACCGTTCGCGTGCCAGCCACAGTTTTTCATCCACCAGGCGCAAGGCCCGGCCAGCCCTGGCCAATTGTCTGAGCAGCAGCTCCCAGCCGGCATTGCCCTGCACTTCGTCCTGGCTGATGACACCCAGGCCCATCAACGCTTCATGCATTTCGTCGGCGTTGCCCGGCTGCGGCCAGGCCTCGGCCGCCACGGCGGCAATCGCATCGGCGTCCAGCGCGCCCAGGTCGTCGCCGTTCTGCACCTCGTTCCAGCGCCGGTTGAGCACTGCCTGCGTGCGACGCTCTTCCAGTGGCGCGTCATCCAGGAAGGCATATGGCCGAGCATTGAGGATGGCCGCCGCCAACGGCGAAGGGGCGGGTAGATCGCGGCACAGCAGGCGTACCGTGCCGCTTTCCATGCGCCGCAAAAGTGCTAGCCAGCCTTCGCTGTCCATCGCCTCGTGCAGGCAGTCGTCGAGGGTTTGCTCGACCAGCGGATGATCGGGAATCTGCCGCTCGCCGACGATGTTCTCCAGGCAGGCGATCTGGTCGGGGAACACGGCAGCAATCAGGTCTTCACTCTTCATCCGCTGGATCTGTGGCGCCACCTTGCGACCGCCGACAAAGCGCGGCAAGGCCATGGTCACGCTGGCGTTCCAGCGCCAGCGCACGCCGAACAGCGGCGCTTCGAGCAGTGCCTGGACAAGGATCGACTCGGCGTTGCGGCTATTCAGGTAACGCCACACGTCGTCCAGTTCGAAGCTGTGGCTGGAGGACAGCGACAGCACGATGGCGTCCTCGCTGGCCGCCGCCTGCAACTCGAAGTTGAAGGTGCGGCAGAAGCGCTTGCGCAGGGCCAGGCCCCAGGCGCGGTTGATGCGGCTGCCGTAGGGCGAATGGATGATCAACTGGGTACCGCCGGACTCATCGAAGAAGCGCTCCATCACCAGCGTGTCCTGCGAGGGCAGGGCACCAAGCACTTCGCGGGTGCGGGCCAGGTAGTCGAGCAACTGGCCAGCGGCGGCTTCGCCCAGTTCGAAGGTGGCCTGCAACCATGCCAGCACCTCGGCTTGGTTGTTGTCAGCCAGCTGTTGGTCGATCTGTGCCTGCAGCCGGGCCACCGCGGCAGACAGCTCATCGCTGCGCCCCGGCGCCTCGCCCAGCCAGAATGGAATGGTCGGTGGCAGGCCATGGGCATCCTCCACCCGCACCCGGCCCGGTTCGACGCGCAGGATGCGATAGGAAGCATTGCCCAGCTGGAAGATATCGCCGGCGATGCTTTCCACCGCAAAGTCTTCGTTGACGCTGCCGATGTTCAGCGCCTGCGGTTCGAGCAGCACGGCGTAGTCGGCGTTGTCGGGGATGGTGCCGCCGCTGGTCAGGGCGGTCAGCTGGCTGCCGCGGCGGCCACGCAGGGTGCCGCTCACCGCATCGCGGTGCAGGTAGGCACTGCGCACGCCCTGGCGGCCGTTATAGCCCTCGGCGAGCATGCGCAGCAGGGCCTGGTAATGTTGCTGGTCGAGTTCGGCATAGGGCGTGGCCTGGCGCAGGCAGTCGAACAGGGCTTGTTCGTGCCAGGGCTGGTTGCTGGCTTCGGCGACGATCTGCTGGGCCAGCACGTCCAGCGGCGCCCGGGGAATGTGCAGCTCGTCCAGCTCGCCCCGGCGTATGCAGTCGAGCAGGGCCACGCATTCGATCAGGTCATCACGCGAGGTCGGGAACAAGCGGCCCTTGGGCACGCCATCGACCTGGTGGCCGGCGCGGCCGACCCGCTGCAGAAAGGCCGCTATCGAACCTGGTGAAGCGATCTGGCAGACCAGATCGATGTCGCCGATATCGATGCCCAGCTCCAGCGATGCGGTGGCCACCAGCACCTGCAACTGGCCATTCTTAAGGCGTTGTTCGGCATCCAGGCGTAGTTCCTTGGCCAGGCTGCCGTGGTGCGCGGCAACCGCCTCCTTGCCCAGGCGGTCGCTGAGGTGGCGGGTGATGCGTTCGGCCAGCCGTCGGGTGTTGACGAACACCAGGGTGGTGCGGTGTTCGCGCGCCAGGGTGGCCAGGCGGTCATAGACCAGGCCCCAGACATCGGTGGCCATCACTGCACCCAGCGGCACTGGCGGCACCTCGATGGCCAGGTCGCGCTGCCGAGCGTGGCCGACATCGACGATTGCGCAGGGGCGGCTGTTGCCGACCAGAAATTGCGCCACCCGCTCTACCGGGCGTTGCGTGGCCGACAGGCCGATGCGCCGCAACGGCCGGTTGCACAGGGCCTGCAGGCGCTCCAGGGTCAGTGCCAGGTGGGCGCCGCGCTTGTTGCCGGCCAGGGCATGGATTTCGTCGATGATCACGGTGTGCACGCTGGCCAGGCCTTTACGGCCAGAAGCCGAGCCCATCAGCACGTAGAGCGATTCGGGGGTGGTCACCAGGATGTGCGGCGCCAGCTTGCGCATGGCGGCACGCTCCTTCTGCGGGGTGTCGCCGCTGCGCACGGCCGTGGTGATGCGCGGGGCGTTCAGGCCCTGGTCCGCGATGGCCTGGCTGATGCCTTCGAGCGGGGCTTGCAGGTTCAGGCGGATATCGTTGGACAGCGCCTTGAGTGGCGAAACGTAGACCACCTGGGTTTGCGCTGGTAGCTCGCCTTGGTGCTCCAGGCCTTGGCGGAACAGTTCGTCGAGCACGGCCAGGAACGCACTGAGGGTCTTGCCCGAGCCGGTCGGTGCGGCTAGCAGCATCGACTTGCCCGCATGGGTCAACGGCCAGGCCTGGGCCTGGGCATCGGTCACCGTGGCGAAGTGGCGACGGAACCAGGTGCGCACGGCGGGGTGGAACAGCTCGAGCACCGGGTGGTGTTTGGCGGGCAGGTTCATGTGTTGGTTATGGAGGGTGTAGGGCGGGTTGGCAAGGGGCCGTTCGTCTGCCGGATCGGCTATGACCTTCGCGGGTAAACCCGCTCCCACAGGTACTGCGCCGCTCTCTGACCTTGTGGTGCACCTGTGGGAGCGGGTTTACCCGCGAAGAGGCCGGCACAGGAAACACTGGCCTTGTCAGGCCAGGAACCCCATGGGATCCTCCCCGGCCATTGTTTCAGGTGAGCCCCCCATGCCCAACACCATCCGCATCGCCGCGGCCCTGCTGATCGATCCCCAAGGCCGAACCCTGCTGGTACGCAAACGCGGCACCCAGGCTTTCATGCAGCCCGGCGGCAAGATCGATGCTGGCGAAACACCCGTGCAGGCGCTGGTGCGAGAGCTGCATGAGGAACTGGGCCTGCACATTGACCCGGCCCAGGCCGTGCACCTGGGCCAGTTCAGCGCCCCGGCCGCCAACGAGCCGGGCTTCGAGGTACAGGCCGAACTGTTCCGTGTCGACAGCGCCGCAGCCGTGCTGCCGGCCGCGGAGATCGAGGAGGTGGTGTGGCTGGCCGCAGACCAGGTACCCGCCATGCAGCTGGCACCCCTGACCCGCGACCTGATCCTGCCGCTATACCGCCAGGCCGTCAGCGCACCGCGCTGACGCCATCGAGGGTGGCGAACGAGGTGTCCTTGGCCGTGAGCAAGAAGTCGCGCATGTATGGCGCATCGAGCATGTCGGTGCGCACGGCGGCATAAAGCGTGGCGAACAGGCCTTTTTCACCCAGGCGCTTGCCCTTCACATATCCGCGCGAGCTGTACTCGTGCAGCGCCCAGTGCGGCATGCCGCACACGCCACGGCCGCTGGCCACAAGTTGCATCATCATCACCGTCAGCTCCGATGTGCGCACGGCAGCGGGCTCGATGTCGGCCGGCTCCAGGAAGCGGGTGAAGATGTCCAGGCGGTCGCGCTCCACCGGGTAGGTGATCAGGGTCTGGTCAAGCAGGTCCTGCGGCACGATGTAGGGCTTGCTGGCCAACGGATGCTGGTTGGCCACCGCCAGCATCGCCTCGTAGGTGAACAGCGGCACGTAGGTGATGCCCGCCAGGTCCAGCGGGTCGGAGGTCACCACCAGGTCGAGGTCGCCGCGGGCCAGGGCCGGCAGTGGGGCGAAGGCAAAGCCGGAGGCCAGGTCCAGCTCCACCTCCGGCCAGGCGTCACGGAACTGGTCGATGGTCGGCATCAGCCACTGGAAGCAGCTGTGGCATTCGATGGCCATGTGCAGGCGCCCGGCGGTGCCGCCGGCCAGGCGCGCGATGTCACGTTCGGCGCCGCGCAGCAGCGGCAGGGTGGCATCGGCCAGTTGCAGCAGGCGCAACCCGGCGCTGGTGAAGCGGATCGGCTTGGTCTTGCGCACGAACAGCGGCAGGCCCAGGCGCTCTTCCAGCTCCTTGAACTGGTGCGACAGCGCCGACTGGGTCAGGTGCAGGCGCTCGGCGGCCTCCACCAGGCTGTCGGCCTCGCGCAGGGCATGAAGGGTTTTCAGGTGACGGATCTCCAGCACAGCTGACTCCGGTGTATGAACTTGAGGAAACAGGGAATGAGTTGAGTTTCCCTCATGTTGCCGCGCCTGTCGACTGGGCGTGCCGCCGCACCGCCTGGCGGGAGTCATCAAACTGTCACTGAACTGTGGCAGCGCGCCCGAACAGAATTCATCAGACTCGCGCTCTACTGGGGATCTGCATTCTGGTGTTTCTTTCATGCGGGCTTTTTGGCTTTTTCTTTTCTTTGTATTCGGCGTACCTGCAAGTTTCGCTGAACAGCGTTGTGACGCCCACGTGCCGGTGCAGCGGGCCGAGCTGGGCGCGGTCAGCCTTGTCTACCAGAGCGTCGGTGCGCCACGCGACCCGGCTTTGCTGCTGGTGATGGGCCTTGGCGGGCAGCTGATCCACTGGCCGGACGACGTGGTCGAAGCGTTGTGCCGCCAGGGCTTTCGGGTGATCCGCTATGACAACCGCGATGTCGGCCTGTCACGCTGGAACCAGTTGCCACCGACGGCCAACCTGACGGTCGAACTGCTGCGCTACAAGCTGGGCCTGTCGGTGGCTGCGCCCTATACGCTGACCGACATGGCGGACGATGGCCTGCGCTTGATGGATGCGTTGGGCGTGCGCCAGTTTCATGTGCTGGGGGTGAGCATGGGCGGCATGATTGCCCAGCACCTGGCTGCCATGGCGCCCGAGCGCGTGCGCAGCCTGACGCTGGTCATGTCCAGTTCAGGGGCGGCGGGGTTGCCGGCGCCGAATCCGGCGCTGGTGCAGTTGCTGGCCCGGCGCAGCGCGCCGAACCGCGAAGTGGCCATCGAGCAGCAGGCTGATCTGCTGGCGGCGCTGGGTAGCCCCGAGGTGCGTGACGACCGTGCGGCCTTGCTGCAGCAAGCGGCCGTGGCCTACGACCGGGCGTTCAACCCTGAAGGGGCCAAGCGCCAGATCATGGCGATACTGGCCGAGCCGAGCAGGGTCGAGTTGCTTAACCAGTTGCGGGTGCCGACCCTGGTAGTGCATGGCACGGCCGACCCGTTGCTACCGGTGATGCATGGCGTGCACCTGGCGGCGCATATCCAGGGCAGCCAGCTGCGCTTGATACCGGGTTTGGCGCACCGCTTCCAGGAGCCGTTCAAGGCGCCGTTGCTGGGGGCGGTGTTGCCCTACCTGCAGGCACATCGGCAGGATGTCACGCATATCGCAGGGCTGTGAATCGAGGTCTGGCGCGGTCCATTGTGGGAGCGGCCTTGCGTCGCGAAAGGGGCGCGTAGCGGCCCCAGGATTCAAGCCCCCCTACAAAAATGCCGGGGCCGCTTTGCGGCCCTTTCGCGACGCAAGGCCGCTCTCACAGGGTTGCGTGCGCCTTCAGGCTAGTGCATCCGCACCCAC